>JAOZRP010000294.1 GCA_029940125.1 bacterium | reverse complement strand
GTGAGGTGGACCCCATTATTTGGACGGCTTGGCCAGGGTAAAGACTTCACTCAAACAGCTGATCATGGATTTTCCACAGGCCGTATTTTTCGTTCAATTCATCAAGCTGGGGAGAAAGAGTGAGATTTGCGGTATGGCAATTAAAATGATGGTTCCGATAATCAAGGCGATAAGAAAAGGAATGATGCCCCTGAAAATGGTGGCCAGTGGGATCTCTGGAGCAACTCCCTTGACGACGTAGACATTGATGCCCACCGGAGGGGAGATGACTCCCATCTGGGTAACCAGGACAATGATGACGCCAAACCAGATTGGATTGTAGTGAAGGGCCAGGATGACCGGGTAAAAAATCGGAACGGTCAGGAGAATGAGCGCCAAGGCATCGATGAAGCAGCCGCCGAACAGGTAGACCGCGATAATGACCATCATGATGAGAAACCGGGGCAGCGGCAGGCCGGCAACCCAACCCGCCAGGTCGTAGGGGATCCTGGTTACCGCCAGGAAGTGGCCGAAGATGACCGCGCCGGTAACAATAATCATAACCATGCAGGCGGTGCGGGTGGTTTCAAAAAGCGAGGTTTTTAATTTTTCAAAGGTCAGGTTGCGGCCCATCAGGGCGATGCCAAGGCTGCACAAGGCGCCGACCGCGCCCGCTTCGGTAGGGGTGAAAAAACCGACGAAAAGACCGCCCATGACCAAACCGAAGATAAGCAGGGTTTCTCCGGTTCCCTTGAGAGACTGGAATCGGTTTTTCCAGCTGGTTGGTGGTCCGGAAGGTCCAAGCTCCGGGTGACGGCGGCAGGAAATGCTGATGGCCAGGCAGAAGAGACCGGCGATCAACAGTCCCGGAAGGATGCCGGCCATGAAAAGCTTGCCGATCGACTGCTCGGTCATAATGCCGTAGACAATGAATACCACACTGGGTGGAATCAGCATGCCAAGGCTGCCGCCGGAAGCAACCGCGCCGGTGGCCAGTTCCATGGAATAGTTGTATCGCTTCATCTCCGGCAGGGAGACGGTGGCCATGGTGGCGGCGGTTGCCGGAGAGGAGCCGCAGATTGCGCCGAAGGCGGTGCAGGCGCCAACGGTTGCCATTGCCAGACCGCCGCGCCGGTGGCCGATGAAGGCGTAGGCGGTGTCGTAGAGGCGCCGGCTGATGCCGGCGTGGAAGGAAACCTGTCCCATGAAGATGAATAGTGGAATGACGGTCAGGCCGTAGGAACTGAAGGTTGAAAAAATATCCCGGGCCAGCAGCGAGAGGGCGGCGTCAAGGTTGACCAGACAGACGAAACCAAGAAATCCGACGATTGCCATGGCGAAGCCAACCGGAATCCGGGCAAAAAGGAGCAGGATGAGGGCCGCAAGGCCAATCAAACCGATGGTACAGGGACTCATGGGTTGTTTACCTTTTGTCGGGGAGGAAAAAGATCAGTGCAAAGCACAAAACAGACCAGCAGCGACGCCGCGGAGATGGCGTAGACGATGGGATAGAAAGGCATTTGCAGGCTTAAGGTGACCTCTCCGGTGGATCTGAGTATATTGGCATAGAGAAAGGACTGCCAGGCGATCAACGCAAAGAGGGAAATGCTCAGCAGGGTGGTGATCACGGTACAGACTTTCCTGGCTTTGAAGGGCAGTTTTTCAACGACAAATTCCACTGCCACATGTCCCTTGTTCAACGTGGTGGCCGGGATTGCCAGAGCGATGGTTAAAGCCCCCAAAAGTCCGACAAGTTCATAGGTTCCAAGAATAGGGTGTTTGAAAAGGCGCAACAGGACATCCGCGCAGGTAAGCAGCATCATCGCCATGACACAGACGGCCGACAGGTAGTTCATCAGGTTGGACAACTGTCTGGTAATCTTGTACACGTTTCCGGGCTCCTTCTTGTCCGCCGACGGCCGAAGGACAGCCGGAGTTGCTGCTCCGGCCGTCCCTGGCCACCGGGGATGACGGTTGTTTAATAATTACCTGGCAGATGATTATTTCTTCAGCATTTCCTGGATTCGGGCCAGGACCTTGTCTCCCGGCAAGCCCCGACTGGTGGTTTTTTTCACGTATTCATCCAGTATAGGTTTGACTTTGGCTTTCCATTTGGCGCTTTCGGCGGCTGATAATGAAAAGATCTTGTTTCCTTTTTCCAGGGTATAGGCGCGCCCGGCAGCGTCCGCGTCATCCCAGGCCTGTCCTTGAACCGCCACCCATTCAGCGCTGACCTCCTCGAAAATCTTTTTCAGGTTGTCAGGCAGGGCCTGCCATTTTCCCTTGTTCATAACCACGAACATGGAGGTTGTGTAGCCGATGTCCGGAATTTCGGTGCTGTATTTGATTACTTCGGCTTGTTTCCAGCCCTTGAGGACTTCAATGGGACCGATGGTTCCGTCGACGGTGCCTTTCTGCAGGGCTTCATAGGTGTCGCCCTGGGGCATGGCGACCGGCAGGGCGCCAAGCGTTTTAATTATTTTGGCACTGAGTCCGGTAGAGCGGATTTTCATCCCTTTGAGGTCTGACAATTGTCGAACCGCCTTTTTTTTGGTGTGAAGAACACCGGGGCCATGAGCGTGAACATAGAGAACCTTGGTATCTTGTACCTCCTTGGGATTAAATTCCTTGGTGATTGTCGTGGCAATCCTGGTGGCGGTTTTGCCGTCTGGATAGCCCACCGGCAAATCAAGGCCTTCGAGCAGGGGGAATCGGCCCCGGGTGTAGGCGAAACAGGACATGCCGATGTCAGAGATGCCGTTGACCACGCCGTCGTACACCTGCGGCGCTTTGGTTAAGGTGCCTCCGGGGTAGACCGTAATCTCGACCTGGCCGTTGCTTCTTTTTTCGATTTCCTTGGCCCAGGCTACCGCGGCCTTGCATTGGGCGTGGGTGGGGGGGAAGAAAATGCTATAGGAGAGGCGGATCTTTTTTTCCTTGGCGATGCCGTTGACGGGAAGCATGAAGACCATAGCCGCGGCCATGAGCACGAGAAAACATTGGAAGCGGAACTTTCTTTTTCTGTCCATAATCATCCTCCTATAAAAAGTTGGTTGAAATCGGGGCCCCCTTACACAAGGTTTCCCCGTAAAACTGCTTTTTTGAGCAAATATGGCGAAATACAAGATTCCGCCCGACATGTTTCTGGCGGCCTTGTTTGCAGATGCCGCTTTAGCACCAAAACCGCCATGAGTCAAACCGGGGGCATTCGTAAAATATTTCAGCAGGCGTATAATTCCTTTTTAAATATTGCTGATGATATTATTACATTTCATCAGAAAATCAAGGGGTTTGTGGATATTTCCTCTGGTTTGTGGAAAAATTTCCACCATGAGAATCTATATATTATTGAAGTTACAGCATCTTTTTATTTAAATTTTTTTTTGAATTGTTTTTGAAGGTGATCGCGGAAAATACCGGAATGTTTCGATGTGACTCCCACTCATCCCCCTCGGCGGTTCATGGGAGCCCCGTTTGGGTTGCGGGATTTGTCCCCGCATTAGT
>JAOZRP010000293.1 GCA_029940125.1 bacterium | reverse complement strand
TAAGGCACTAACGACGCGAAGGACGGTTGCACCATTTAAGATAAAGCAGCTGCAACAGGCTGAACAGGGAAACAATAACCACCTTGCCGATCAAAAAGGCAATGATGCCAATCAAAACCTGAAAACCAAGATTCAAGGAAAAGTACCAGTCAATCATGCATCAACCCACATGCCTTTCATTCATGTCTTTTTCTCCGGTTCAGGTTATTGCATCGGCGTCTTTTCGGTCTGCCCGGCCAGCAGCTGCCATAATTTCCGGTCCTGGAATATTTTTTCCAGCACCGCGTCCAGGGCCTCATTGACCAGTTTCTGATTTTGCCGAATCCCCGGCCTGACAACCAGCACTTCCTGCTTGTCGACGGTGTAATAGCCGGTCAGACTCCGCCCGCCGTTCACCGCCATGGTCTTAAGAGCGATGTTCGTCCGTGCCGAAACCTTTACCAGTCCCGACGACACATGATGGTTGAAATGCTGAATTTCAACCGTCAGTGAACGACGGTTTTCCTGCACCCCGGCCAGGGGTATAAACCCTTTGCTTCTCATGCCGGCGGCAACCGCTTCCCTGACCACTATATCCAGTTCCCGGGTGGCCAAAAACGGCTGACACTCCCCCTTGCCATGCTCAAAACAACCCAGTGTACTGTCAAGCCGGGAATCAACAATCCGCAAGGGAACCTCCTGACGAGCAGCGACCGGAGCGGCATCCGCTTCAGGGGGCGGCACCGTTGGCTGAAGGACCAATCGCTGGGGCAGACTGGCACAGGCAGCCAGCAGCACAGCGGCAGTCAGCATAATCAAAAAGTGCAAGAAACGGTTCATCTTCTCCTCCCACAAAAAACAGGCATCACCTGGTTGTCACTCCGGTCCGGTTAAGAACTCGCGGCCGCTCGCCGGTCTAATTTTACCACCGGTTCCGGAACGGCATTGTTCTCCTGATATCGGTCATCCAACCGTCATGCTTGACAAATCCCCAGCCACAGGCTAAGCATGGGGACACTCACTGGTCTTATAATTTGTGTTCATCCGGAGGCATGAATTTCCGGACATAGCCCTATGCATTTTCAACCGTCAGGAGCATACCGATGAAAAATAGAATATTTCCCGTCTGGTTTACCATTAGTTTTATATTTTTCCTGATGTGCACTGCCGCGACCCCGGCCGCCGGGGGGGAATCAACGCTCATCTCCCAACTTACGGTACGCGGCAATGCCACCCTGCAGGTACCGGCTGATCAGCTGCAGCTGCAGGTCGGCATAGTCAGCGAGGCAAAAACAGCCAAACAGGCACTGCGGGAAAATACCGCCAAAGCGCAGCAGATCGAACAGGCCCTGAAAGATGTTGGGCTGACCGGCAAGGAATATAAAACCGGCCGCTTCCAGGTCCAGCCCCGGTGGTCGACACGGCCTCAAAAACACCGTGGACAATGGCAGCCGGCCATTATCGGCTACCGGGTCAGCAATTTCTTTGCCATCAAAACCCGCCGGCTGGAACTGGCCGGAAAAATCATCGAGGCATGCACCAAAGCCGGGGCCAACAGCATCAACTCCATTATCTTCGACCTTGCCGATCCCCAGAAATACCGGGCCGAGGCAATCGCAGCCGCCACGGCCAACGCCAGGGCCGACGCCGGTGCCCTGGCCTCGGCCGCTGAAGTAAAGCTGGGAAAAATCCTGAACCTCAGTCTCGACAACGCCGGCTCCTCTCCCCTACGGTCCCGGGTCATGAATTTTGACGCCGGCATGGCCAAGGCCGCCGCGCCGGCCTTGAACCTTTCTCCCGGGGAAGTAACAGTCCGTGCCGGAGTCGCCATCACTTACAAGATAAGCGGACCGGCCGGCAAGTAGCGGGCCGCAGTTCCGGTATGCCTTTCATCCCATACAACCATCAACCGAGGTACAACATGCCATACCAGGAAATTCTTTACGAAGTCAACGAAGCCATTGCCTTCCTCACCCTCAACAACGCTGCGAAGATCAACGCCCTTTCCCGGCGGATGATCGGTGAAATCATCCAGGTTCTCCAGCAGTTGGAAGCGGATGAATCCATCAAAGTACTGATTATCAAGGCCGCCGGCGACCATTTCTGTGCCGGGCACAACCTGGATGAAATGGTGGATCAGGGGATGAAGGAATACAAATTTATTTTCGACCAGTGCACCAGGATGATGCAGATGCTGCACGACATCCCCCAGCCGGTCATTGCCCAGGTCCAGGGAATAGCCACCGCCGCCGGCTGCCAGCTGGCCGCCTGGTGCGATCTGGTGGTTGCCGAAGAAGGAGCCAGGTTTGCCACCCCCGGCGTGCAGCTGGGACTTTTCTGCACCACCCCGATGGTGGCCATCACCAGGGCCATCGGCCGCAAAGCGGCGATGGAAATGCTGCTCACCGGCCGCTTTCTGCCCGCTGCGGAAGCCAGAGAACTGGGATTAATCAATAAAGTCGTTCCCCGACAGGATCTGGCGGCAGAAACCCTAAACCTGGCACGACAGATTGCCAAAGCCAGCCGTCTGACCCTGGGGCTGGGAAAACAGGGATTTTACGCCCAGGTGGACCAGGCGGATGAAAAAGCCCTGCACTACGCCAAGCATACCATTGCCCTCAACAATCTGGCGGAAGACGCCCAGGCAGGCATCAAGGCCTTTCTGCAGCGAACCACTCCCCAATGGCAAAACCGCTGATTCCAGAGCAGCGGCAGGTCTGATCATGTGCGGAAGATTTGCCCTTTTTTCCTCACCGGCCAGCATCGTCGACCATCTGCATCTCGACTCTGTACAGTTGCCGGCTGGTTTTACCCCTCGCTACAATATTGCCCCTGGCCAGGAAATTCTGGTGATCAGAAACAACCAGCAACCGGCTCTGCTGCGCTGGGGGCTGATTCCCGGCTGGGCTAAAGACGAGAAAATCGGCTATCGGCTGATTAACGCCAGGGCGGAAACCCTGTGGGAAAAACCAGCTTTTCGCCGGGCGGCCAGCGCCAGGAGGTGTTTAATCCCGGCAGACCTGTTTTACGAGTGGGAAAAAACCGCCGACGGCAAGCAGCCCTATGCCATCAGGATGAAAACCGGCCGGCTCTTCGCCATGGCCGGCGTGTGGGACGCGTGGACGGACAGAAATACCGGCGAAGTCATTGAATCATGCACTATCATCACCACGGCGGCGGTCGGCAGCCTGAAAAAAATCCATGGCCGGATGCCTCTCATCGTTCCCCCCGAGCACTATGAGGTTTGGGTTGAAAGCGCGGACTATCCGAACGTGGATTTTCAAAACCTGCTGAAGGTCTCCACAACCTTTGCCTTTGAGCTCACACCGGTCGGCCGGCGGCTCAACCGACCAGAGAATGACGACCCCACCATCCTGGAACCGGCCAGCCGCTGACAGCTGATCGTTGAAAAGATTCGTCAAAAAATTTTCGTTCCCTGATGAAAATCAGCTCAGTACTGTCCGGTTAGGTTCTTGCGTACTGTCAACCGGTGCAGTTTTCAGCGC
>JAOZRP010000292.1 GCA_029940125.1 bacterium | reverse complement strand
CCCGACAATTTCTTGTTTTTTTTGACAGCCTTTCAGGGATAAGGCACTAATCGCTTAACTTAACACAAAATATAACCGGCAGGCACGGTTTCGTCAAACCTGCCGACGGCCGCAAAGATTGTACAACCGGAAAAAACATGCTACACAGCGGAAAAGGAGACTTGTCCCGGGCCGATGGAAACCATCCAGGTAAAAATAGAACGCATCACCTACGTCAACCAGGAAACCGGCTACGTGGTCCTGCGCGGCACCCTCAACAACCGCCAGGTAACCGCCGTCGGCATCATTCCGGAAGTGGTTGCCGGGGCTAACCTGACCGGAACCGAGTACGAGTTCCAGGGCGGCTGGCAGCGCAGCAAGTACGGCTACCAGTTTGTCTTCGACCAGGCCACCCTGCTCACCAACCGCCTTTTCTATTTCCTGGCCAAGGTGGTCAAGGGCCTGGGGGAAAAGATGTCGCGCCGGCTGATCGACCATTACGGTGAAAGCCAGCTGATTGAAATTATCGAGAAAAACCCGGAAAAGCTGCTGGAGTTCAAGGGCATCAAGGAAAAGAAGCTGGCCAAGATCAAGGCCTCCTGGGAAAAACAGAAGGACATCCGGGAGCTGGCCACCTATCTGCTCCCCTACGGCATCACCCCCAACCTGATCGTCAGGATCCACAACCATTTCGAGCGTGACGCGGTCAAGAAAATCCAGGAAAACCCCTACCTGCTGACCGAAATCCGGGGCATCGGCTTCAAAACCGCCGACGACATCGCCTCCCGGCTGGGAATCCCTTACGATTCGACTTTCCGCATCCAGTCGGCCGTCTCCCACCTGCTCCTGGAAGCCGGTGAAAATGGCGGCCACACCTACCTGCCGGCGGCCGAACTGCGCCGCCAAACGGCAGAGCTGCTGAACAGCGAGGGGCAGCCGCAGCTCAGCCCGTCGACAATCCAGCTGGCCATGGAACAGATGTGCGCCGCCAAGGAGCTGCTGCTGACCGACGGTCGCCGGGAACAGTCACTGATTAATTTCACCGATTCGCCGCCGTTACCGGATGCCGAACCGCTGGCCTGCCTGCCGGCCTACAAATTCATGGAAGACCGGCTGCTGGACGTTTTCAGGGACAAATCCGCTGAAGACTTCCCGCCGCTGGCTCCCCAGGCCAGGGTGGAATCGTTCATCAAGCGGGCGGAGAAAAACCTGGAAATCACCTTTTCCGCCCAGCAGCGGGAAATCCTCGCCCGCGTCGGCACCGGCCGCCGGCGGCTGTACGCCCTTTCCGGCTACGCCGGCACCGGGAAATCCACCATCTCCAAGGCCATCCTGGAACTGCTGGCCGAGCTGTTCTGCCTGCGGGAGGAAATGGTCTGCTGCGCCTTCACCGGCATGGCCTCGTCCCGGATCAGGAAGCTGACCGGCTTTCCGGCCTTCACCATCCACACCCTGTTGAAATACAAGGGTGAAAACAACTTTGAATACAACGCCGACAATCCCCTGCCCTACAAGGTTGTCCTTCTCGATGAAGCCGGGATGGTCAACCTGCAGCTGTTCTACCGCCTGGTCCTGGCCATCGACCGGGAAACCCTGCTGATCCTGGTCGGCGACCCGGCCCAGCTGCCGCCCATCGGCGCCGGCAACGTTTTCGGCGACCTGCTGGGCAAACCATTTTTGAGCCACGTCTCCCTGACCCAGATCTACCGCCAGGACGCGGAAAGCGTGCTGGTCTACTTCGCCAACATCATCCGGACCGGCAAAATGCCTCCGGACTACGAGAAAACCTACCGTGACTTTGCCTTCATCAGTCAGGACATTCCCAATTATTTCTCACTGCGTCAAAGCCTGTCGGAGCCGGAAATGAAGCAGGTGCGGGAAGAAAACAACGAGAAAATCCAGCAGGTCATCCTGGACCTGGCCCGCCAGGCGACCCGGAAACTGGAACACCCCGCCTGGGACTTCCAGGTTCTGACACCGATGCGAAAGGGAATCCTGGGCACCGAAGCCCTGAACATCGCCCTGCAGGACATTTTCAACCGCCACGGGCAGAATCCGGTGTCGCGCTACGGGGCGGTATTCCGCGAGGGAGACAAAGTCGTACACCTGCAAAATAAGGATATGAATACCGCCCCCTACTCCCCCAGCCTGCTGAGCCAGCCGCGAATCACTTTCAACACCAGGAGAATTTTTAACGGCAGCGTCGGCATCATCCGCAAAATCGACCACGATGACGAAGTTTTTTACGTTCTGTATCCGGACTACAGCGTCGTGCGCTATAGTTTCGACCACATTCGCGACATTATCGACATTGCCTACTGCCTGACGGTGCACAAATCCCAGGGAAGCCAGTACAAGTACGTGGCCATCCCACTGACCAACAGCCACTTCATCATGCTTAACAACCGCTGGTTCTACACCGCCATCACCCGGGCTGAAAAAAAAGTCTATCTCGTCGGCCAGAAATACGCCTTTAACCGGGCCTGCACCAACATCGAGGCGGCCGAGCGCTACACCTTCATGGGCCTTCCCGATTGATCTTTTGATCATCTCGGCCGATTTTACCCCTTGCCATTTCACTGAAATAATGCTAATGGAATCATCCTTGAAAAATGGAAAAGAAGCTTCCCGAAATCAACGGTGCATGGTCATGAAATCACTCAATTATTATTTAAGGTCAGGGCTTATTCTGCTGTGCTGCGCCGCCCTCATCGGCCTGGCGTCCTGCGGCAAGGAAGAAGCCAAGAAGCCAGCCCAGGAACAGAAAAGTGCCGCGGCAGCAGCCAAGCCGGCATCTCCCTGTCCCGCGGGTGGAAACCAGGGGGAGCAGCATCTTGGCGCCATGTCAGGATCATCCAACCCCCACGGCGGCGTCAAACGCTCCCACGCGGTGGTGGTGCCGGAAATCGTTGAAAAGACCTGGAAGAGCGTCAGCATCAAGATAACCGACAAGCAGAACAAAACCGACGAGCTGGCAACCATCAACATTGGCGACACCTATAAAATCCCCAATTCATCGCTCAGCATCAAGGTTCTGCATTTTCTGCCGGATTTTGCCATGAACTCCTTCGGCATGACTTCAAATTCCAACGACCCGGAAAACCCGGCGGTCAATTTCGAGGTGATGGAAAACGGCAAAAAGATTTTCACCGGCTGGCTGTTCAGCAAGTTTCCTGACGTCCACGCCTTCAACCATGAACGCTATAAATTCAGCCTGGACGGGTGGCAGCAGAAACAGTAACTACTTCTTCAAGACAATCAACCTTACGCGCCCATAGCTCAGCTGGATAGAGCGTCTGACTACGGATCAGAAGGCCGGGTGTTCGAATCATCCTGGGCGCGCCAATAAAATCAAGCACTTACACGGGTTTTCCGGTAAGTGCTTTTTCTTTTCTGGCTCAGGGCTACCAATAGGGCTACCAATATTTTCTGTTTCGAGCATTCTTAGGAATCAAAATAAATAACACATCAATTTTTCCACATTTGAAAAAAGAGAGAAAGTTCTTATCA
>JAOZRP010000291.1 GCA_029940125.1 bacterium | reverse complement strand
CTGCGGGTGCTGATGATGCATCTGGACGGGATTGAGGCCGCCGATATCGGCAAGCTGGTCATCCCGACGGCGGAGCCAGTTGTTTACCATTTCGACGCCTGGCAGCGGGTGACCAATAAAAAGGTCCTCAGCCACGGTGACCGTCCCCCGGTGGTGACGGCGATCCCCTGATTCTGGGGTTTAATGATGGAAAAACGATTGACCATAAGGGTGTCGGGAAAGGTTCAGGGAGTCTGGTTCCGGGCCAGCACTCGGGAAGAAGCGCTGAAACTGGGTCTTTCCGGTTCCGTCTGGAACAACCCGGACGGCAGCGTCGGCATCGTGGCCGAGGGTGAGGAAGAAAAACTGCGGGAACTGCTGGCCTGGTGTCGCCGTGGACCAACCAGGGCCCGGGTGACGGACCTTGACTGCGACTGGCAGGAACCCCGGCACGAGTTTGAAGGTTTCACCATTGCCTATGCCTGAAACCGCCGGAGCCGCCCTGCCGCTGTCCCATCCCCACCATTATTTCTCCCTGCCAGTGATTGAGTTCATCCGCCGGCAAATCAGCTCCGGCAACGGCAATGAAGTGCTTTTCCACGGCCACTGGGACGACAAAAAGCAGCTGGTGGTCAAGGCGTCGGTGCTGAGCCGGGGCAACCGGCAGATGACCGCGGCCCTGATGAACGTGGTCAAGGCCGGGGATCTGGTAATTCACAATCATCCGTCCGGAAAGCTTACCCCGTCCGACGCCGATGTTATGGTGGCTTCCGAACTGGGTTCCCAGGGGGTCGGCAGCCTGATTGTCAACAACCAGGTTACCGAAGTGTACGCCGTGGTCGAACCCTTGGGAATATCGAAGCCGGAGCCAGTCGACCCGGAGCAGGTGAAGAAATTTTTCCAGCCCGCCGGCCGCCTGGCGGAACGGATGCCCAGCTATGAATACCGCCTGGTTCAGGAACAGATGGCCGTTGCCGTGAACGGGGCTTTCAACCGGGGCGGGATTGTGGTGATTGAAGCCGGAACCGGGGTGGGTAAAAGCCTCGGCTACCTGATTCCCGCCGCCCTCTGGAGCCTGGCCAACGAAAAGCGGGTGGTGGTTTCCACCAACACCATCAATCTCCAGGAACAGCTGCTGCAAAAAGACCTGCCCCTGCTTACCGACCACCTGGACATCCCGGTGAAAGCCGCCCTGGTCAAGGGCCGGGGAAACTACCTCTGCCGGCGCAAAATCGACGAACTGGAAGCGGACGCGACCCTGCTGCCGGGGCTGGAAAAACCGGAGCGCGACTTCCTGGGTGAAATAATTGCCTGGTCTCAAACCACCAGCGACGGCAGTCTGGCCGACCTGCCGGTTATGCCGTCCCACGAAGTGTGGGAGCTGTGCAGCAGCGAGGCGGACATCTGCCTTGGGGCCAAATGTCCCCATTATGAAAGCTGTTTTTTTTACCGGGCCCGTCGGCGGGCGTCCACGGCCCAGCTGCTGATTGTCAATCATCATCTTCTTTTCGCTGACCTGGGTCTGCCGGCGGGCTTCGGCCTGCTGCCCAAATATGAGGCCGTGGTCCTTGACGAGGCCCATCACCTGGAAGACGTGGCGACCGGCTACCTGGGGGAAAATTCCTCCCGTTTGGGCCTGGTCCGTTCCCTGGGCCGCCTGGCCCGGCGGCAGAAGGCCAATGCCGGGGTTCTGGCCCGCATCTACCAGCGGCTGCAAAAAATGCTGCAGAAAGAGCAGAGCAAGTTCCTGGAGAACCTGCTGAGCCGCCTGGACGACGACATCCTGCCGGCGGTGGGATTTATTGCCGGGGAAGTGGGAGACTTGTTCAGTCGCTGGCAGGCGGCCTTTCTGCAGTTCGAAGAGGATGAAAAAGCGGATGAGCCGGGAAGAAGTTACAAAAGAAGGATTACGGAAAGCGAGCGCGGCACCGCGTCCTGGCGGGAGGAGATCATTCCCCTGGCGGTGGAGTTGAGAGAATTGTTCACGCCCCTGTTGAATGCCCTGGTTGCCCTGGACCGGGGACTTGAAGAGGGCATCAGAGACGGCCTGCTGCCGGTGGAACAATTTGATTTCCTGCTGGCGGAGCTGCGGGGAGTCGGCAACCGGCTGCGGCAGCACGTGGGGGTTTTCAGCCGCTTTTTCCTGGCCGAAGAGAGAGACCCCGGTCTCATTTACTGGGTTGAAATTACCCGCGGACGGCGTCTGAACCTCAAGGTGATCATGGCGCCTTTGGATGTGGGGGCAGTACTGGTTGAAAAGTTTTATGCCCGCCTGGAAACGGTGGTCATGACCTCGGCCACCCTGGCGGTCGGCCGTGATTTTGGCTACTTTCTCGACCGGTCCGGGCTTTCCCGGCTGCCCGTCGATAGCCACCCGGTCGACACCCTGCTGCTTGACAGCCCCTTTGACTACCGGAAAAACTGCCGGCTGCTGGTTCCCCGGGATCTGCCGCTGCCCGGCGATGGACGCTACCTCGACCAACTGAGTGGTTTCCTGGCCGAATTGATTGAAACCGTGGGCGGCAGGACCATGATCCTGTTTACTTCTTACCGGATGATGAATCAGGTGGCGTCGCGCTGCCGTTCCCTGCTGTCCGGGCGGGGGTTTCTGCTTTTTCAGCAGGGCGAGGGGCAGCGCCACCAGCTGCTGCATGATTTTAAAAACAACCCGGCGGCGGTGCTGCTGGCCACCGCCAGTTTCTGGGAAGGGGTGGACGTCAAGGGCCGGGCGCTGGAAACCCTGGTCATTGTTCGCCTGCCGTTCAAAGTGCCCACGGAGCCGGTGGTCCAGGCTCGTTCCGAATTCATCCAGGCCCGGGGCGGAGATCCTTTTCGGGATTATGCCCTGCCCCAGGCAGCGATTCGCCTGAAACAGGGCGTGGGCCGCTTGATCCGCAGCCAGAACGACCGGGGACTGGTGGTGATTGCCGATGAGCGGATTGTCACCAAAAACTACGGCCTCAAGCTCAGGGAATCCCTGCCCATGCAGGGAGTGGAGTACCAGCAGCGGGAGAAAATTATTGAGCTGGCCGGGGAATTTTTCCGGCATGACTGAGGATATTTCTGTTAAAGGAGCGTCTTCAAAAAAACATCCCTGTGCCGACTGCCAATTCTGTCAGTGGTGTGGTGACGACCGCTGCCGGGTCTGTCAAGGGGAGTATACCGACGGCCGCGGCTGCCGAACCAGGAAGCTGAGCTTCGCGGAGCAGATCGAGGCCTATGAAAAACTGAATCAACAAAAAAAGGAAACAAAAGAATGATGCATGTCTGGCACCTGCCGCTCTGGCAGGGAATCCTGCTGGTGGCCCTGACGGCCTTTGGCGTCAACATTCCCTTGGGCCGTCTGCGGGCCGGGGTGCGGAAGTTTTCACCGGCCTGGTTCTTGTATGTTCACCTGTCCATTCCTTTAATCATCCTTCTGCGCCTGAGCCTGGGGCTGGGTTATGCCTTTATCCCCATTTTCATTGTCATGGCCGTGGCCGGTCAGCTGGTGGGCGGCCGGATGAGGAAT
>JAOZRP010000290.1 GCA_029940125.1 bacterium | reverse complement strand
CCGGCGGGCTGGGATTCTGGCTGGCGATTGCCATCCTGAGGTCGGGGAGGATGTAATAAATGGTTCTTTTTAAATTTTCGACCTAATGAATCGTATTGTCGATAATGTATGAGAGGATGTTCGGGCTTGGCTCGCAGCGGGTTTGGGCGCCGAACGAATCACCTGGACGGTGATTCGCGGCGGACGCCTCGGAGCCGGCCATGGACGGCCGGCGAGAATGAGCGAGAGCCATGCCGGAACATCTCTATGTATTTCCATAGAAATTTGCGTCAGGCAACCGGTGCAGTTTTCAGCGCTTTTTGGCGCTCGCTTGCCTGTTTTTCCATCGGCTCATGACGCTAAAGTTGCCAAACTCGCCCTGCCGGGCTCAAACAAGGCAACTTTTACGCTTTAATCGCCGAGAAAAACAACGGCAGCTCACGATGTCGCTCCTGAAAACTGCACCGGTTGCCGGCATTGAATGCCGCGAAAAAGCATACCGGACACTGCTGATTTCCAGTAAGATAATTCAAAAAGTGTGGAAGTGGAGGTTGAGACCGCCTTTATTGGAGGGACAACTGCTCCCTGATGTAGTTCTTGACGGCGGTGGTGTCAGCCGGCAGGATCTGGAAGCGGCACTGGCGCTGGTCGATGTCCCGCAGTGATTCTGGCACCGGCGGGTAGCTGCCGATGGCCCGGTGCACCGCGTCGGGAAATTTTGCCGGGTGGGCGGTCGCTAGGCAGATAAACGTTGCGCCGTCCTTTTCGTCCCGGCGCAGCTGCCCGGCCACTTTTACCCCCACGGCGGTGTGGGGATCAAGGATGTAGCCGGTTTGCTGGTGGAAGTCGGCAATGGTGGACAGGGTTTCATCGTTGGTGGCAAAGCCGGTGCCGAAATCTTCCCGCACCCGGCTTAGAAGTTCCTCGCCGACGGCAATGGCGCCGGTTTCCCGCAGCTGGACAAACGCCTGCCGGACCTTTTCCGGGTTGCCCTCCAGCAGGTAGTACAGGTAGCGTTCAAAATTGCTGGCCACCTGAATGTCCATGGAAGGGCTCCAGGTGGGCACCACCTCGCTGCACCGGTAGTCGCCGGTGGCGATGAAGCGGTTGAGAATGTTGTTTTCGTTGCTGGCCAGCACCAGCCTCCTGATCGGCAGCCCCATCCTTTTGGCCAGGTATCCCGCGAAAATATTGCCGAAGTTGCCACTGGGCACGACGATGTCGACGGTTTTTCTTTCGGCGGCCGGCAGCTGCAGGAAGGCCCAGAAGTAGTAGACGATCTGGGCCATGATCCGGGCCCAGTTGATGGAATTGACCGCTCCCAGGTGATGGGTGCGCTTGAAATCCAGGTCGGCGAAGATTTCCTTGACGATGCGCTGGCCGTCGTCGAAAGTGCCCTCGACGGCGATGTTGAAAACATTGGGATCCAGGACAGAAGTCATTTGTTTTTCCTGGACCGGGCTGACCTTGCCGTGGGGGTGAAGAATGAAGATGTTGATGTTTTTCTTGCCCCGGACGCCGTAAATGGCGGCGCTGCCGGTGTCCCCGGAGGTGGCCCCGAGGATGTTCATCGATTCCTGTCGTTCAGCCAGAATCCAGGCAAAGAGGTTGCCCAGAAACTGCAGGGCAATGTCCTTGAAGGCCAGGGTCTGGCCGTGGAAAAGTTCCAGGATGAAGATGTCGCCATGCCTGGCCAGGGGCGCCACCGCCGGGTGGTCAAAGGTGGCATAGCTTTGTTGAATAAGCTTTTCCAGCACCGGTTCGGGGATGTCGCCGCCGACAAAAAGGCGGAAAAGGGCGAAAGCCAGTTCCGGGTAGCTCAGCTCCTGGAATTGCTCAATCTCCCGGCTGCCGACCGTTGGTATGCTTTCTGGCAGCAGCAGGCCGCCGTCGTTGGCCAGCCCCATCATCACCGCGTCAGTAAAGCTGACCGGCTCGATCTGTCCCCTGGTGCTGAGGTATCTCATTGCTGGTTGTCCTGACTTTTCAACTGCCGCAGCTGGCCGCGCAGCTGTTTGATGACGAAATCTTTTTTATCAAGGCGGTGCTGAAGCTGATCAATTTTCTTTTCCACGGTAAACATCCGCCGGTTGTATTCCAGCCGCACCCGCCGATTCTGCCTGGACAGGTAGACGACAAACACCAGCAGGGCGACAACCATCACCATAACCAGGAAATTGGCGATATTGTTGAGGCGGGATTTAACCGTTCTGAGATTGACGTTCATCTCATTCGGTCGGCCGCTAGCGGGCGGAAAATTCATGCACCGCGTCGATCATTGCCTTGGCATGGTCAATGGGCGTAGTGGGCAGAATTCCATGGCCCAGGTTGAAAATGTGGCCGGGCCTGCCGTCGGCCTGCTTCAGGATTCTGGCTACCCGATTTCTGATTTCACTGACCGGGGCAAAAAGGATAATGGGATCGATATTTCCCTGGATGCCCCGCTGGTCGCCGATGATCTCCCAGGCGGTGTCCAGGTCGATGCGCCAGTCAACCCCAATGACATCGCCGCCGGCATCGCGGACCAGGTCCAGGAGAGTCGAGGCCTGGTTGGCGAAATGAATCATGGGAACGCCGAAAGCGGAAAGGGTCTGGAAAATCTTCCGGCTGTACGGGTAGACGTACTCGGAGTAGTCCTCCCGGTTCAGGCAGCCGACCCAGCTGTCGAACAACTGGACAACCTGGGCCCCGGCTTCAATCTGGGCCGACAGGTAGGAAATGACGACGTCGGTGATTTTGGCCATCAACTGGTGGTAGAGGACTGGTTCGGAGTACATCAGGGTTTTGACATGCTGATACTGGCGGGAGCCGCCGCCTTCCACCAGATAGCTGGCCAGGGTGAAAGGAGCGCCCGAAAAGCCGATCAGGGGAACTTTGCCCTCCAGCTCGCGGCGCAGCATGCGGATGGCTTCCATGACGAAAGGCACCACCTCGCGGGCATCGATGATCGTCAGTTTCTCGATGTCCGCTGCTGTTCGAATCGGATGGTCCAGCACCGGTCCCCGGCCTTCGATGAATTCAAATCCGGCTCCCATGCCTTCCAGGGGAACAAGGATGTCGGAAAAAAGAATGGCGGCGTCCATGTCCATGCGGCGCAGGGGCTGCAGGGTTACTTCAACGGCCAGTTCCGGTTGTTTGCACATTTCCCAGAAAGAATATTTTTCCCTTAAGGCGCGGTATTCAGGCAGGTAGCGGCCGGCCTGGCGCATCATCCATACCGGGGTGCAGTCCACCGTCTCCCGACGGCAGGCCCGCAAAAAACGGCTGTTTTCCATGTGTTGTCTCCTTTAAAAATTCAGGTCCAACCATACCACGGGTACCGCCGGCGATTCAAGCAAATTGTGTACAATTGCAATGACGCAGTGCCTGTGTTATAGCGGGGAAAACAACGGCAGCTGACGATGTCGCTCCTGAAAACCGCACCGGTTGCCGGCATTGAATGGCATACAGAAGTTCTATCGACACTGTTGATTTTTTCTGACTTATATTGCCGAAATGCCGCGTAAGATGTTCCGG
>JAOZRP010000029.1 GCA_029940125.1 bacterium | reverse complement strand
ATGATACGACACCTGATTTTTCTCAAATTCAAACCGGAAACCACGGAAAACGACATCAAGGCTATCGAGACGGGCCTGGCCGCCCTGCCGGCAGCCATTCCTGAAATCGAAAGTTTCGAGTTCGGCCGCGACCTTGTCCATTCGGAGCGGTCTTTTGATTTTGCCCTGGTTTCCCGGTTCAAAGACCTTGACGCCCTGAAACGCTACCAGCTGCATCCAGCCCATCAGGAAATACTGGTGCAAGTCAGAGCTGCCTGCACCCAGATCCTGGCAGTTGACTACCAGGTATGAACCGCCGGCCCGCCCATACGGACAGCTGAACCATGTTTCTGCCCACCACGGCCGCCGAGATGAAAGCCCTCGGCTGGTCCACGCTGGACATCATCCTGGTCACCGGTGACACCTACATCGACAGCCCTTTCATCGGCACGGCCCTGATCGGCAAAGTCCTGGCCGCGGCCGGCTTCCGGGTGGGAATTATTGCCCAGCCGGCCATGGATTCCGATCTCGACATCACCAGGCTGGGTGAGCCGGAACTTTTCTGGGGCGTCTCCGGCGGCAGCGTCGATTCCATGGTTGCCAATTACACCGCCAACGGCAGGCGGCGGCGCCGGGACGACCTGACCCCGGGTGAGATCAACAACCGGCGCCCGGACCGGGCCGTAATCGCCTACACCAACCTGATTCGCCGCTATTTCAAACAAACCCGCCCCATTGTTCTCGGCGGCATTGAAGCCAGCCTCCGGCGCGTCGCCCATTACGACTTCTGGTCCGACAGCATCCGCCGCTCGGTGCTTTTCGACGCCAAGGGGGACTACCTCATGTATGGAATGGGGGAAAAGTCGATGGTGGAACTGGCCGTTCGGCTGCGGGAGCAGAAGCCGGTGGAAGATATCCGGGGACTCTGCTATCGCGGCAAAATCCCGCCGGCCGACTATCTTGAACTGCCTGACTACCAAAAAGTCAAAAATGATCGACGGCAGTTTGCCGAGATGTTCCGGCTTTTTTACCACAACCAGGATCCCCGGTCGGCCCGCGGCCTCTGCCAGCGCCACGGCGACCGCTGGCTGGTTCACAACTCACCGGCGTTCTATCTCAGCCAGGCCGAGCTTGACCGGGTTTACTCCCTTGACTTCGAACGCCGGGTGCATCCCTATTATCAAAAAGAGGGCCGGGTGCGGGCCCTGGACACCATTCAGTTTTCCCTGGCCAGCCACCGGGGCTGCTACGGCGCCTGTAACTTCTGCGCCATTGCCGTCCACCAGGGACAGACCATCCGCTGGCGCAGCGAACAATCCCTGGTTGACGAAGCCAGGCAATTGTGTCGGCACCCGGACTTCAAGGGCATTATTACCGATGTCGGCGGCCCGACGGCCAACATGTATGGCTTTGAGTGCCGTAAAAAGACCACCCGGGGCGTTTGCCGCGACAAACGCTGCCTTCATCCCCACATCTGCGACCAGCTGCCGGTTCAGCACCGCAGCCAGATCAGCCTGTTGAAAAAACTGCGGCAGCTGCCAGGCATCAAGAAAGTTTTCGTGGCCTCCGGCATTCGCCACGACCTGGTACTGGCCGATCGGAAATACGGCGACCGCTACCTGGAAGAACTGGTGCGACACCATGTCTCCGGGCAGCTGAAGCTGGCCCCGGAACACAGCGAACCGGAAGTCCTGGAACTGATGGGCAAACCAGCCGTGGACCTGCTGCTGGAATTCAAAAAACGCTTTGACCGCCTCAGCCGAAAAGCCGGGAAAAAGCAGTTTCTTACCTATTACCTGATCGCGGCCCACCCGGGATGCACCATGAAACAGATGCAGAAGCTGAATCAGTTTGTCCGCCGGCAACTGCATATCCGGCCGGAACAGGTGCAGATTTTCACCCCCACCCCCTCAACTTATTCCAGCCTCATGTACTGGACCGGCATCAACCCTTTCACCAATGAAACTCTTCTGGTTGAAAAAAATCCCCGGGCAAAAGAAAAGCAGAAAATGGTGCTGCTGCCTAAACCCAAACAAAAAATTAATTGATTGTTTTGGTCATTATCTGTAGAATTGGCGATAATTATCACTTATCAATGGAATTTTACCCAAAAAAAATCAAAAAACAAAGCAACCACGAAGAAAAGTAATTTCTTAGAACTTCGTGGGCGTTACCTATCCTAAGGCGGGCTTGACGCCCGCAACTCAAATTAAGGTATCGGGATATTCCGGCATGGCTCATAGCGGCATTGGGTGCCGAACGAATCACCACGACGGTGATTCGCGGCACACACCTCGGAGCGGCACACGATGTGCCGCGAGAATGAGCGAGAGCCATGCCGGAATATCCTGAAAGACGAAGTTTCAAAATACTTTCCTGGAGAAAAAACTATGAAAAAATTAACTCTTTTACTACTCTCAGCCCTTTTCATCATCCTGGTCCACGGAAACACCGTGGCAGCGGCAGGGAACCCCAAGGTCATCTTTTCCACTACCAAGGGAGACATAACCATCGAGCTTTATGCCGACAAGGCCCCCATCTCTGTCAGAAATTTTCTTGCCTACGTTGACAGCGGCTTCTATGACGGCGTTATTTTCCACCGGGTCATCCCCGGCTTTGTCATCCAGGGCGGTGGATTCACGCCGGAGATGGTTAAAAAAACCACCCGGGCGCCAATAAAAAACGAGGCTGACAACGGCCTGAAAAACCGGCGCGGCACCCTGTCCCTGGCCCGCACCCAGGACGTTAACAGCGCCACTTCCCAGTTTTTCATCAACCTGCAGGACAACGCCGCCCTCGACCACCGGCCCGGCAACTTCGGCTACGCGGTTTTCGGCAAGGTGGTAAAAGGGATGGACGTGGTCGATACCATTGCCGGGGTTCCCACCGGCAGACACGGTCATTACCGCGACGTACCCACCATCCCGGTAATTATCAAAAAGGCCTGGCGGCAGGATCATAAAGGGATCTCGAAATGACCGAAACATCACTTCCAAATCAGGTTGCCAGCCTTTATCAGCCTTTCCTGCGCGAAGTTCTGGCGGCCGGCGGGCAGCTCATCCATTCGGTACACGTGTCCGGCGGCGCCCTGGCGGAAGGGTTTGATCCCCGGGTGGCTGACATCCATTCGGTCATCGTTCTCCAACAGATGGAGTTCGACTTCCTGAAAATACTGGCGCCGCTGGGGAAAAAATACGGCAAAAAAGGCATCGCCGCCCCGCTGATCATGACTCCCGAGTACATCAACAGCTCTCTGGATGTTTTCCCGATTGAATTTCTTGATCTCAAGCTGCTGCACCGGACCGTTCACGGTGAAGATTTGCTGGAAAACCTGAAGATCGGGATGGCTGACCTGCGGCAGCAATGTGAAAGGGAGTTGAAAAGCCATTTAATCGGCCTGCGCCAGGGCTATCTTTCGGCCGCCGGAGACCGGAAAATCCTGGCAGAAGGGTTTTTAAGCCATACCTATTCCCGCTACCTTCCTCTGTTTCGGGGGGTCGCGTATCTCCTGGGGAAGGAACCGACCATTGAACCATCTTCCCTGCTCAAGCAGCTCAAAGAAACCACCGGGATGGACTTTGATGCGTTTGAAACCATTTTCAGGGCCCGAGACAAACGACGGAACCTGTCCATGGATGAGTTAAACACCATTTTCACCCAATGTTATCAAACCCTGGAACAGCTGGGAAACCTGGTCGATGAATACCAGATTTAGAGTTTTTTCCCTGCTGCTCCTGCTGCTCTGCTGCTGGGTGCCGGCCACGCTGGCGGCAGCCATTCAACTGCCGGCACAGCCAAGCGATCACGTGGTTGACCTGGCCGGTCTTATTGATCCGGCCATCGAACAGAAAATCAACGGGTACCTGCAGGAACTGGAACAGAAAACCACCGCCCAGGTGGTCGTTCTCACCATCCCCAGCCTGGAAGGGAAATCACTGGAGGAATTTTCCCTTTACGTGGCTCATGACCTCTGGAAGCTGGGGCAGAAAGGCAAGGACAACGGCGTCCTCCTGCTGGTTTCAAGCGGCGATCGAAAATACCGCTTTGAAATCGGCTACGGCCTCGAAGGAATTCTGCCGGACAGCTTTGTCGGCAGCCTCGGACGCACCTACCTGGTGCCCTTTTTCCGCCGGGGAGAATACGGCCAGGGCGTGTACGCGGCTGTGCTGGGCATCGCCCGTGAAATCGCTGCCGATGCCGGAGTCACCATCACCGGCATGCCAAAACTGAGAAGCCATCCCGGCAGCCGCTCGGTAAACCGGCGAAAACCAAGCCTGTTCAGTAAGATTATCTCATTGCTGTTCCTGGTAATCATGGTTATCATGTTCATCCGCAATCCCCGGTTTTTCCTGATGCTCCTGCTTTTTTCCGCCATGGGGGGCGGCGGCAGGGGAGGATGGGGTGGTTCGGGCGGCTTCGGCGGCGGCAGCTTCGGTGGCGGAGGTGGCGGCGGCTTCGGCGGCGGCGGCGCTTCCGGCGGCTGGTAAAAAAACAGAACCTGTCAACCAATCAATTCATACATCCAAGGAGATTCACATGTCAAAGCAGGTAAAAACTATTCTTACCATCGTTGTCATCCTGGCGCTTATCGGCTTCATGGCCTTCGGCTGGGTAGTCAAGGGCTACAACCGGGCCGTGGCCATGGACGAAAACGTCAAGGGACGCTGGGCCCAGGTTGAAAACCAGCTGAAAAGGCGCTACGACCTGATTCCCAACCTGGTGGAAACCGTCAAGGGCTACGCCAGCCATGAAAAAGAATTGTTTGAAAACCTGGCCAAGGCCCGGACCAAATATTTTCAGGCCGACAATATCGCCAAGAAAGTGGAAGCTTCCAAACAGCTGGAAAGCGTGCTGTCCCGGCTGCTGATGCTCCAGGAAAACTACCCGGATTTGAAAGCCAACCAGTCATTCCTCAAACTGCAGGACAGCCTGGAAGGAACGGAAAACCGCATTGCCGTGGAACGGAAGCGCTACAACGAAGCCGTACAGGCCCTGAACACCTATGCCCGGACGTTCTTCGGCCGCTTTTTCACCAGCCTGGCCGGGGTCGGCAATGCCCCCTATTACCAGCTGCCGGAAGGGGAAAAATCCCTTCCCAAAGTGAAATTTTAGGGAACCGGTCAACTGAAAAGCAATCCCATTTTCTTTAACCTTTAGCCTCACCTGAAAAGGAAGCCGCGTATGGAAAATGTTCTGCCCAAGCTACAGGAACTGATCACCGTTTATGGATTGAAACTAATCGCCGCCCTGGCCATTTTCATCATCGGCCGCTGGCTGGCCAAGGTGGTCAAAAACCTGGTTGAAAAGATAATGACCAAAAAGTCGGTGGAACCAACCATCGTCTCGTTTACCTGTAACTTGATCTATACAACCATCGTCGTTTTCGTGGTTATTGCCGCCATCTCCAAGCTGGGAGTGCAGACCACTTCATTTGTTGCCGTTCTTGGCGCCGCCGGCCTGGCCATCGGCCTGGCCCTGCAGGGATCCCTGGCCAATTTTGCCGCTGGCTTCTTGCTGATTATCTTTCGCCCTTTCAAGGCCGGTGATCTCGTTGAAGCCGCCGGCATGACCGGAACCGTCAGCGAAATCAGCATCTTTACCACGATCATGAAAACCCCGGACAACAAGGTCATCATCATTCCCAATTCCTCCGTCATGGGCAGTACGATCACCAACTACTCCGCCATGCCAACCCGGAGAGTTGACCTTACCATCGGCGTCGGCTACGATGACGATCTGAAAAAAGTCCGGCAGGTGCTGGATGATTTGATCAGCAAGGACAACCGCATTCTTAAAGACCCCGCCCCCATGGTGGCGGTGGCGGAACTGGCCGACAGCAGCGTCAACTTTACCGTCCGCATGTGGGTGAAGACGGCCGACTACTGGGGCGTGTACTTTGACACCACTGAAGCGGTGAAGCTGCGCTTTGACGAGGAAGGCATTTCCATCCCCTACCCGCAGCAGGATGTTCATATGTATCAGCATCAGGAACAATAAAGCCTGAATCAACCCGGGACAAAAGAACAGCCGCCTTTTTCCAGGGCGGCTGTTCTTTTGTCCCGAGCAAAATGAACCGTATTCAACGATACTGAATTTCCCCGAGTTTTTTCTGCAGCTGCTTGATAGAGAAAGGCTTCTGAATAAACCCCACGCAGCCTTTATCAAGGATGTCCTGGGCCTGACCATTGATGCTGTAGCCGCTGGAAAGCAGAACCCGTACCCCCATATTGATATTTTTAAGTTGGTCAAAAACTTCGCGGCCGCCCATCCCCGGCATAATCATATCCAGGATTACCAGATCAATGGTATCCCGGTTTTTCCGCAACTGTTCAACGGCTTCCTCCCCGCTGCCGGCAGTTACAACCCGATGCCCCAGTGATTCAAGGATTTCCCGGCCAACTTCCAGGATCATTGGTTCATCATCCACCAGCAGTACACTAAGGAAGTTATCATCCTTTGATTCTTCTCGATGCTGGATTACATCTGCTTCGACCTTCCTGTCGGAAGCCGGCAGATAGAGATTAAAGGTACTTCCTTTCCCCAGCTCGCTGTAGACATTCACCAGACCATGATGATTCTTCATGATCCCATACACGGAGGCCAACCCCAACCCAGTGCCCCTTCCCAACTCCTTGGTAGTAAAAAACGGGTCAAAAACCCGCTTTATGGTCTTTTCATCCATGCCAATGCCGGTATCCGTTACAGAAATCTTCACATATTTCCCCGGGTCCAGACCATAAGGGGCGAGATATTGCCGGTCAAGTTCCAGATTTTCCGTCTGGATGTAAATATCCCCACCGCCTGGCATCGCCTGCCAGGCGTTGACAAACAGGTTCAGCAAAACCTGTTCCATCTGGACTTGATCAACTTCCACCGGCCATAAGGAATCATGCAGTTTCAGATGGAGCTCTATTTCCTTTTTCGTCCGGCCAAACATGTCTGCCGTTTTAAGAACCAGTTCATTCATCAAAGATGGTTTTACTTCATACTTACCCCCGCGGGCAAAACCAAGGAGTTGACTGGTCAGTGCGGCGGCGCTTTTCACATGATCTTCAATATGTTGCAAATGAGTATAGCGTGAATCCGAGGGGTCGGTTTCCCTCAACATCAACGAAGTTCGCCCCTGGATTCCCATCAACAGGTTGTTGAAGTCATGGGCAATACCACCCGCAAGAACGCCAATTGATTCCATCTTCTGGGCCTGGTGAAGCTGATATTCAACCCTTTTTTTCTCCTCCTCGGCTTTTTTCCGGCTGGTGATCACCTCGGTAAACATGATCAAACCGCCGATTTCGCCATTACTTCGCCGCCAGGGATGCAGTTCCCTCCTGACCCAGTCCAGGGAACCATCCATTCGGGGGAAAGGCTCTTCTTCATTAACAATGCTCTGACCGGAAAGACACTGCCGATGCTCTTCCTTCCACTTGTCCGGCAAATCCGGGAAAACATCGTAATGACATTTGCCGGTCAAATCATCATTCCCCAAGCCATAATCAACCGCCCACCGGCGGCTGTAGGCCAGATAACGCATCTCCAGGTCACACATGGCCACTGCCGCGGGTGTATGCTTGACAAACAGCCTGAAAAGCTTTTCCCGCTGTTCAATCTCTTCCTGAATCTTCCGAATTTGGGATACTTCTTCTTCCAGAGAAGCAATCCGGCGTTTTAACAGAAATTCAGTATTATCATGAACCATAACCATACAACCTTCCTATAGCCAACCATGGGGAAAACCCACAGCAACCTAACATCGTTTTACTACAATGTCAACAATCCGGACAAGGAAGCAGTGTGCGAATAGTCAGCGACTACAAAAGGAGGAAAAAAGTTCAAGAAAGAAAATATGAGAGAACTTGTCAGGAGCCAAAATCATTCCTGTTCCAGGTTCTCATTCCCATCCTGGTGGCGTTCAGCAATGCTCTGCAACAGGGAGGATTTTGCTCCCTGTTCAGAGTCGGCCTCCCGGCCACCACCAATTATCAAAGGTTTTCCCGACTGCCTGGCAGCCGGCAGGCTGTCCAACAAGGATGCGCCAGATTGTTCACGTGATTCAACAGCTTCCAGGAAACTGGCGGCAGAACATGAGTCGCCGTTCGCCGGCATCCCAGAAACTTCGGGAACGCTAATATCGTTGTCAGAGCGTTCATTTTCAACAGAACCTGGAGGGTCCGGCAATTTTTCAGTCGGGGATGGTATCGGAGGAAGGTTGTTGCCTTGCAACCTTGCGGCTTTCTTTTCCACCCTGGGTGGGGATTGACGGGAATTTTTACGTTTTGCCGGTGTTTTCACTGCTGCTTTTCTTGCTGCCCGGCCGGCACCTGCCGTTGCTGGCTTCCGCAACTTTTTAACTGCCTCCTCGGCTCCCTGAAGCTGGTAATACACTCCCCGCAGGTAATTACGGGCTCTAAACTGCGGGGCGATGTTGCCCAGGGACTCCGATCCTCCAATGATCAAACATCCGTCATCAGCCAACACCTGTGCCAGTTTTTGAAACAATTTTCGTTTGTCGGCATCGGTGAAATAGATGGCCACATTGCGGCAAAAAATAACATCAAAGCTCCCCAAAGCGGAGTAGGAATCCATCAGGTTGAACTTCCTGAACACCACCAGGGAACGAATTTGATCTTTAACCCTCCAACCACCGGCAGAGGGAGTAAAATAACGCTGGAGGATATTTTTTGGCAACCCTCGCTCAATCTCGAATTTGCCATACAAGCCATAACTGGCCTTAGCTATCGCTTCGTCGGAGATATCCGTTCCCAGAAGGGTGATATCATAATCAGACAAATCACCAAGGGTTTCCAGCAGGGAAATGGCAATACTGTAAACCTCTTGTCCAGTGGAGCAGGCAGCACTCCAGATTCTGAGTTTTATTTTCCCTTGACCACTGGCCGCCGAACGGTGGTCAACAAGGTCGGGAATGATCTTGTTTTTCAGTAATTCAAAGGGTTTAGAGTCACGAAAAAAGAGGGTTTCATTGGTGGAAATGGCATTGATAATCTCTTTGTCAAGACTGCGGGAAGCATTAGACCTGGCCTTGTGATACAACGCCATAAAACTGTCACAACGATGCGCGGCAAGCAGCGGATTCAGACGGGTTTCCAGCAGATACCCCTTATCCTGATCCAGGTAGATGCCGGAAATATTGTAAATATATTGGGCCAGCAGTTTAATCTCGTCAGCAGTTATTTTTGCCATGACGCCGCTTCATCCTCACCAGTTTGTGTATCCGGCCAGGATGGACATTTACTTGTACAACCATGGCACCAATTTTGAGCTCCCATGCCCAACCCCTACACCGTTTTGACAATTTCGGCGGCAATCCCATCCAGGGGAGCCACCACATCTACCAAACCGGCTTCGGCAACCGCTTTGGGCATACCGTACACCACAGAAGTATCTGCATCCTGGGCAATACTCACCACTCCGGCACTTTTCATTTCTTTCAGTCCCAGCTTGCCGTCTGCCCCCATACCGGTCATAATCACTCCGGTAGCCTTGGAACCGTACTCCCGGGCCACTGAACGAAACAGGTAATCCACCGATGGTTTGCAGTTGTTTTCCGGCGGATCGTCGGTAATCCGGATAATTTTGCTGTGAACGTCGGCGCCGCTGGCTACTTTCATCTGGGTGCCGCCCGGAGCAATATAAACAGTATTTTTTTTGATCAGTTCACCATTGACTGCTTCTTTCACTTCAAGAGCACATTTTTTATCCAGGCTGGCAGCCAGGGATTTAGTAAAGACCGGCGGCATGTGCTGTACAATAAGCACTGGAACACCTAAATCACCAGGCAGCTTCGGCAGCATAGCGGTAAGAGCGTTAGGTCCCCCGGTGGAAATACCGATGGCCACTACTCTTGATTTTTCCGCTCGTTTTACCTTCGCCTTGGTCTGCTGGAGGATTCTGGCCGTTGCTTCTTCAGGTTGCCGTCGGCTTACTTCCCGGCTGCGTATCGTCGCCCGCTTCCCGCGCAGCAGGCGGCGCAGCTGACGCTGCTGGGCAAAGACCTGCAAACGCCGGGAAAGCTCTCTTTGAATATAGCTTAAATTCTCTTCCGGGTTTTCATAGTCCGGCTTGAGCACAAAATCAAACGCCCCCAGCTCCAGGGCCTTCATGGTAACTTCGCTGCCCCGCGCGGTAAGGGAACTGAACATCAGGCATTCCACATCCAGCTTTTCCTGCTGAATGGCCACCAGAGTTTCAAGCCCGTTCATCACCGGCATCTCCACATCCAGGGTCACCAAATCCGGCTTCAACGATTTAATCCGGGATAGGGCGATCTTCCCGTTGTTGGCCGTCCCAACCACCTCAACATTGGGGATGGTCTTCAATACATCAGCAATAATCTTTCGATACATGATGGTATCGTCAACAACCAATACTTTAACAATCATCGCTTGCTCCAAACAACCTTTAAAACAAAATCGGACCGGGATGAAACTAAAGGGTAAATTTATTAATCATTGCTTCCAGCTTGGCGGCCAGATGGCTCAGCTCCCCGGCATTCTGCTGAATCAGGGCGCTTGAGTTGCTGTTGCCGGAAGCCAATTCGTTAACATGGGCAATATCAGCAGCAATATCAGCAGACACCCCGGACGTCTGAGCTACATTTTCATTAACTTCAGAAATTCCCAAAGAAGCCTGACTGACATTTTCGGCAATTTCCCGAGTGGTTGAAGACTGTTGATCCACGGCCTCGGCAATCGCTGCTACGATTTCATCCACCTCACTGTTAACCCGGGCTATTTCATTGATTTCACTGACCGCATTGCCGGTTGAATCCTGGATGCCCTGGATTTTTGCCGCTATTTCGCCGGTGGCATCAGCGGTCTGCTGAGCAAGGGCTTTGATCTCGTTGGCAACCACCGCAAAACCCTTGCCGGCTTCACCGGCCCGGGCCGCTTCAATAGTGGCATTCAATGCCAGCAGATTGGTTTGTTCCGAAATTTCCTCAATGGTTTCCGTCACCTTGCCGATTTCCTGGGCCGCATGCCCCAGCTCGTTAATTCTCTGGGAGGCACTTTGGGTTTGCTCAACCGCCCGGTCAGTAACCTGCCTGGCATTCTCGGTGTTCTTGACAATCTCAGCGATGGTCACGCTCATCTCCTCGGCACCGGCAGCTACGGTGGCCACGTTGGTGGAAGCTTCCTCAGACGCGGCCGCCACCGAACTCATATTGGCATTCATTTCTTCCGCCGCCGCAGCCACCGTATTGGCCCGGCTGGCGGTTTCTTCCGCACCACTGGCCATCTTGGTGGCAATGTTGTTCAACTCACCCGAGGAAGACACCAGGGTATTGACATCCTGTTTAATGTCTTTGAACATCTGGCTGAGGTTGCGAACCATCTTGTTGCAGGAGGCCGCCAGCTGCCCAATCTCATCCTGCTGATGAATGGAAAGAGAACGACTTAGATCACCGGCAGCCATGGCTTCGGCAAAAGCAGCTGTTTGATTAATAGGATTGACCACCCCTTTCTGCCCCCACACCACCACCAGGATCAGGACCAGAAGGCCGACAATCATGCAGACAACCTGGGTAACAAAGAGGGTTTTGACCTTGGATTCCGCCTGCTTTTGCATCATGCCAACGGCTTTATTCATGGCTTTCAACAGGGCAACATTGTTTTTGAGAACATAAGCAGCCGCTTCCCCGTTTTGACCATCAAGCACTTTTTTCAGGTTTTCCTGGAAAGGGTTCCAGATGGCGGCAACCTGGCGCAGCTGGCCCAAAACCGGTTCACTGGCCGCCCTAATTATTCTTTTGGCCCCATCGGGATCAAGGGTCAAAGGAGCAGGGCCGGAATTCGTCAGGCTGTCCAAGGTCAAATCAAAAACCTTCATGGTTTTCCGTAGTTTATCCTTGGAAGCAGACGTGGCCTGCCCTTTATCATTTCTTTCCCGCAAGGCGATAAGCATTTCCTTGGTCATCTTCTGGGACAGCATTCGCTGTCGGCCGGCAAGGTTGATAACCACACTATCATCTTTCTGCAGCGCACTGATATAAAGGGTAGCAAGAAACATAACTACCGAAACCCCCAGAAGCAGCAGGGTGGAGGCAATCAGTTTATACTTGATTTTATTCATCCGTTTTCTCCTTTACTATCCTCGGTCAAAACCATTTCCACGTCCAAGATACTAATCAGTGAATCATTAAGTTTATAGGCGCCACTGAAAAAAGTTCCTTTATCAACATCGATATTAGCTGGAGGCGGAGTGATCTGCGACACATCAATGTTCACCACATCTTTAATTCCATCCACCAGCAGGCCGATATACTCATCATTGCGATCTACAATGATCACCCGGCTTTTAGCACCCATCTGGCAGGGAGGAAGTCCCAGTTTTTTCCCAAGGTTAATGACCGTAACGATGCGACCCCGCAGGTTCATAATCCCCACTACATAGTCAGGAGCCAGGGGAATCTGGGTCAGTTCCAGATTGCGGTTGATTTCCTGCACCCACTTGATGTCAATGCCGCAAAGCAGATCACCGATCACAAAACAGGCAAGCTGTGCTACATCATCAACCGCCGGACTCCCCATGCCATCCTGCTGCATCTGATTGTTTCCAGCCATGGATATTTCTCCTTTTTAAACTCAATTAGTCATCAAACTTTGAATTGTCCCATCAATTCTTTCAGCCTTTCCGCCAGCCGACTTAATTCCTCGGCACTCTGACGGACCTGGGCGCTGGAGTTGCTCATTTCATTGGCCGATTCATTGACATCGGCAATATCCCGAGCAATCGTTCCCGACACCCTGGATGTCTGGGTTACACTTTCATTTACTTCAGTAATTCCCTGGGAAGTTTGGGCAATGTTTTCCGCAATCTCCTGAGTGGTGGAAGCCTGTTCCTCCACTGCCGTGGCTATAGTGCCCACAATTCCATCTACTTCATCATTAATACGAACGATTTCATTGATTTCAGTTACCGTTGCCTCGGTGGACTCCTGAATTCCCTTGATCTTGGCAGCAATTTCACCGGTGGCAGTTGCGGTCTGCTGGGCCAGGTCTTTAATCTCATTGGCCACCACCGCAAAACCTTTTCCAGCTTCACCGGCCCGGGCAGCTTCAATGGTAGCGTTAAGAGCCAGGAGGTTGGTTTGGGAAGAAATGGCATTGA
>JAOZRP010000289.1:1873-3506 GCA_029940125.1 bacterium | reverse complement strand
GCGGTTTTGGCCGCCGAACGAATCACACGATGTGATTCGCGGCGGACGCCTCACAGCCGGCCATGGACGGCCGGCGAGAATGAGCGAAGGAGCCATGCCGGAACATCCTGATACCCTGATTTGGGCTGCGGGCGTTAAGCCCGCGTTATAAATAGCTTTCCAAATTTTTCCTGATCTCCTGCTTGGCCAGCTTCCCGATCAGGGTTTTGGGCAGATCATCCCTGATAATCACCTTTTTTGGCCGCTTGTAATCCGCCAGATGCTCCCGGCAGAAGGCCATCACCTCTTCCACCTCCAGATCCACGCCCTTTTCCGGCACGATGAAGGCGCAGCCGGTTTCGCCGTACACCTCGTCCTTCATTTCAATAATGCAGGACGTGTTGATCTTCGGATGGCTGTTCAGAAACGATTCTATTTCCAGGGGATAGACGTTGTAGCCGCCGCTGATGTACATCTCCTTTACCCGACCAATAAAGTGGAGATAGTTGTGCTCATCCAGGAAACCGAGATCACCGGTTCTCAACCAGCCGTCCCTGAAGGCGTCCTGGTTGTCTTCGGGATCCATATAGGTGGAAATAACGCTGTCTCCTTTGACCAGCAGTTCCCCCACTTCCCCGGTTGGCAGCCAGTCGCCGTCGGGGGAAGCAATCCGCAGCTGAAAATCATCCCCCGGCTTCCCTTCCGTGGTCGCCACCACCTCCAGAGGGTCATCGGGGCTGGTAAAGGTGAAAAATCCCGCCGTTTCACTCATTCCCCAACTGGACCCAACCGCCGTGTTGGGGAAATTTTCCTTGATCTGCCGGATGAGCTCCGGCGGTGACGGTTCGCCGCTGACAATAACCAGGCGCACGGAACTGACATCAAAATCCGCCACCCGGCACTGGTTGAACATCAACCGGTACATGGTCGGCACGCCGCCGAAATAGGTAACCTGGTACTTGCCGATAAAATCCAGCATTTCCGGCGGATTGAAAGTGGGCATAACGATGCCGGTGGCCCCGGCGTACAACTGAACGGCAATCAAGTCGTGAGTCCCCCCCACGTGGCTGGTGGGCAGGTTGACAATCACCCGGTCATCGGAACGCAGGCCCCAGGCTTCGCAGGTCGCCCGGGCAATGGCAAGGGTGTTCCGGTGGCTGATCACCGCCCCCTTCGGCCTGCCGGTGCTGCCGCTGGTAAAGATAATAATCAACGGTGCATCCAGGTCTGAAGACAACTCGGCGGGCGGTTCCGGGGAAGCCTGGAGCAGCGCTTCATAAGGCTTGGCGCCCGGGCAGTCCAGGGGACCGAAAAAATAATAAACGCCCTCGAAGCCCACCTGCTCCACCAGGGATTCAGCCGTCTTTTTTACCGGTTCAGGATTCCCCAGGCTGATGAGAATCCTGGGCTTCGTCCTCTGGCAGAGGGTCACCATTTCCGCTGCCTTGAAGCGCGGATCCAGGGGCACTACCACCAGACCGAGAACGGCAGCAGCCAGATACACGGTAATGAAAGCCGGGGACTGGGGCAAAATGGTGGCCACTTTATCACCATGCTTCAACCCCAGACTGATGAATGAATTGGCCACCCGGTTGATGCTTTCGTCAAACTGCCGGTAGGTTATCGTTTGGCCCATGAAAATGTAAGCCGGATG
>JAOZRP010000289.1:0-1773 GCA_029940125.1 bacterium | reverse complement strand
TCAGCAGCGCGTGCCCCGTTTCTTGATCCCCAGGCGGGTCGCCTCCACCGGGTAAGCCATTTCCACCCACCGGCACAGCAGGCGCCGGGTGTCCCGGGGATCGATAATATCCTGGATGCCGAAGGCCTCCGCGGTGCGGAAGGGAGACGCGTAGCCGCGATAGGTTTCCATCAGTTCCCGGGCCAGGGCCATGGGATTTTCAGCCGCTTCGATTTCCGCCCGGTGGGCGGCGTAGACGCCGCCTTCCACCGGAATGTTGCCCCAGACGGCCGACGGCCAGGCGTAGCGCCAGTTCAGCTGGCTGGGATTGGACTGGACGCCGCCGGCAACCCCGAAACACTTGCGGATATAAACGGAGGTCCAGGGGATGGTGGCCTGCAGCACCGCGAAACTGGCCCGCACTCCCTTGCGGATGGTGCCGTGCCGTTCGGCATCCAGGCCGATGAAAAACCCCGGCTGATCCACCAGGTTGACCACCGGCAGATGGAAGCTGTCGCACAAATCAACAAAACGCTGAAACTTTTCCGCCACGTCCCAGGCAAAGGAGCCGGCCCGGTAGCTGCTGTCATTGGCCAGGATGCCCACCGGGTAGCCGTTCAATCTGCCCAGGGCGGTAATCTGTGAACGGCCCTGGAAACGGCCGATTTCAAAAATCGAATCCCGGTCAAAAACCAGTTCCATCAACCGCCGCATATCGTAGGTTTTGCGGGGATTGCGGGGAATGATGGACAACAGCTCCTCCGGCCGCCGCTCCGGATCATCATCGCCGGGGCGGCGGGGCGGCATTTCCCAGACGTTGGTCGGCAGATAGGAAAGAAAGGTTTTCAACTGGTTGAACGCGTCCTCTTCGTCTTCCGCCACGTTGTCCACCACGCCGCTTTCGCAGGCGTGCAGGCGCCAGCCGCCCAGCTCCTCCTTGCTGACCTTCTGGCCGAAAGCCCAGCTGACCAGCGGCGGCCCGCCGACAAAAACCTGGCTTTTCTCCTTGACCATCACCGAAAAGTGGGCGTTCACCATCAGCAGGGCGCCGAGTCCGGACACCGGCCCGAGAGCGGCGGCCGCCACCGGCACCATGGACAGCAGATCGCCCATCTGCTGGGAAGCGACATCGTTGATGGTCGGCAGTTCGGTAAAGCCAATCTTGGCAATTTCCTTGATGGTGCCGCCAGCCCCGTCCAGGAGCCTGAGCACCGGCAGCCTGAGTTCATAGGCCATCTTGGTTATATAGGCCAGCTTGTCCTTGTAAAGATGGCCTACCGAAGCACCCTTGATGGTAAAGTCATCCCCGTGCAGGGCCACCTTCCGCCCCTCAACTTCGGCCAGGCCCATGACGATGGGACAGGGAACAAAATCAACCAATTGGTTGTTTTCATAGCGGCTCTCCCCGGCCATGACCCCGGTTTCCAGGAAGCTTTCCTCATCCACCAGAGCGTCAATGCGCTCCCGGACCGTCAGCTTTCCTTCATCATGCTGCCGCTTGATGTTTTTTTCGCCGCCCAGTTCATAGGCCAGCTGCCGACGGCGGTTGATTTCATCCACTTCCGGCTGCCAGGAACCGGTTTTGTTCTTCTCACCAGATGTATCTGCAGGCATAAAATAGCATCTCCCTCCCCATGATTGTTAAAATCACGGCATATAAAGTAGTTCCCACCCGGCAACACCACTTTCCGGATGGGCCATGTGAGTAATCATTGCACCAACAGCCAAGGCGGGCTTAAGGCCCGCAACCCAAATCAGGGTATCAGGATGTTCCGGCATGGCTCTCGCTCATTC
>JAOZRP010000028.1 GCA_029940125.1 bacterium | reverse complement strand
CGTGAAGGCGGCCGCACGGTTGGCGCCGGCGTCGTCAGCGAGATTATTGAATAAGGCTTTCACCTTCTTCAGTTGAAATCTCCGGGCCGGAGAGATGCATGCTGAAGTGTTGGATGATGAGCGAATGTTTTAACTGATTGTGTCTGGTATGGGAGCTTTTTCCTTTGAAAAAAGCTCGAATGCCTTTGACGGTCAGCAGGCGCCTGTGGACGGGTTCTTGGCTGGCTGGTTGGATAGGTTATTATGAGAGATTTGATTACCCTGGCGTGCAGTGAATGCAAGAGGCGGAATTATACGACCACCAAGAACAAGAAAACGACGCCTGATAAGTTGCAGATAAAGAAATATTGTCGCTTTTGCCGCACCCATACGCTTCACAAGGAGTCCAAGTAGGTCGTCAGGCTTGTGTCCAGGCCAGTAGCTCTAATGGCTAGAGCACCGGACTCCAAATCCGGGTGTTGGGGGTTCGAATCCCTCCTGGCCTGCCAGTTTGTCGGGAGCAAGCCTGTACCCATAGAAAATATCATGATAGGATAGATGCCCTCGGGAGGGGTTGCAGTTGGCTGATATAAAAAAAGGGCTGGGAGATCTGGTCCAGTATTTTCAGGACTCTAAAGTTGAACTGAAAAAGGTTACCTGGCCGAGCCGCAAGGAAACCCTTGGCTTGACGTGGGTAGTGCTGGTTTTTGTTATTATTATTTCTCTTTTTCTGGGGGTCTCGGATCTGGGTCTGTCAAAGCTGGTCAAACTGGTTTTGGGAGCCTAGCAATTCACTTTATCCATTCTGTTGCAATCATGGACGTGATGTCAGGCCGTTGCTGATGGCGGCGGTGGAAAATTGTTTTGTTCCGGTATCGCCGGGTTAGGGAAGTCATGGCAAAGAAGTGGTATGTGATCCATGCTTATTCAGGGTATGAAAACAAGGTAAAGCAGTCCCTGGAGGAAAGAATAAAGCTCTTTCATGTGGAGGACAGCTTTGATGAAGTGGTGGTCCCCACGGAGCAGGTCCTTGAAATGGTCAAGGGCAAGAAGCGGACGACCCAGAGAAAGTTTTTCCCCGGTTATGTGCTGGTCAAGATGGAGCTCAACGACGAGACCTGGCATGTGGTCAAGGATACCCCCAAGGTAACCGGTTTTGTCGGCGGCGGTCAATCTCCCCGATCAATTTCGGAAGAAGAGGCCCAGTCTCTGTTGAACCGGATTGCCGAAGGAGAAATGAAGCCTAAGCCCAAGATTGCTTTTGATGTTGGGGAGAACGTCAGGGTTACCGAAGGGGCTTTTGCCAATTTTACCGGTACGGTTGACGAAATTCTGCTGGATAAAGGAAAAGTCAGGGTTCTGGTCAGCATTTTCGGCCGACCGACCCCGATTGAGATTGAGTTCGGGCAGATTGAAAAAATCTGAATAAAAGAGGGTTAATCAGGAGACTGGCGGCTGTCTGGTGAGCGCAGCTGTTTTTTGTTTGGGAGAGCGCGTATGGCTAAAAAAGTTATAGGAATGATAAAATTGCAGATACCGGCCGGCCAGGCCAATCCGTCTCCGCCGGTGGGGCCGGCTCTTGGTCAGCATGGCGTTAATATTATGGAGTTTTGCAAAGCTTTTAATGCCAAAACCCAGCAGCAGCAGGGGATGATCATCCCGGTGGTGATTACCGTGTATGCTGACCGTTCTTTCAGCTTTATTACCAAAACTCCGCCGGCATCCGATTTGTTGAAAAAAGCCGCTAAGCTTGAAAAGGGTTCCGGTGAGCCCAATAAAGATAAAGTTGGCAAGGTGACCGCCGCCCAGGTGCAGGAAATTGCCCAGTTGAAAATGCCTGACCTGAATGCCAAGACTATGGAGGCGGCCGTAAAAATTATTGAAGGATCAGCTCGCAGCATGGGGATTGTGGTTGAAGGGTAGGTACTGCCGCGAATCTCCCGCTTGTTGTTGACGGTAGCGTAAGGTAAAAAAAATGGCTAAAAAAGGAAAAAAATACCTGGCAAGCAAGGCCAAGGTTGAACCCCTGAAAAAATATCCCCTGGCCGAGGGCCTGTCCCTGGTCAAGGAATTGGCATTTGCCAAGTTTGATGAATCGGTCGATGTCGCCATCAAGCTGGGCGTTGATCCCCGGCAGGCGGACCAGATGGTGCGGGGGGCGGTGCTGCTGCCCCACGGAACCGGCAAGAAGGTGCGGGTGGTGGCCTTCGCCAAGGGCGAGAAGGAAAAGGAAGCCCGTGACGCCGGGGCCGATGAAGTGGGCGCCGAAGACCTGGCCAAAAAGATCAGCGATGGATGGCTTGATTTTGACAAGGCGGTGGCAACTCCGGACATGATGGGTGTGGTTGGCAAGCTGGGCCGGGTGCTTGGTCCCCGCGGCTTGATGCCCAATCCCAAGGTTGGAACCGTGACCTTTGACATCGGCAAGGCCGTGCAGGACATCAAAGCCGGTAAAGTGGACTTCCGGGTGGAAAAAGCGGGTATCATTCATGCGTCGGTTGGCAAGGCGTCTTTTGGGGCTGACCAGCTGGAAGAGAATGTTCGCGCCCTGGTGGAGTTGTTGAACCGGATGAAACCATCTTCAAGCAAGGGCGTGTATATGCGGTCGTTGACGGTTTCTTCCACCATGGGACCAGGGGTCGATATTGACGTCGCCAGCCTGAAGGATTGATGACTGAAAGTTGAAAACATTCATCGGAAGATGAATGTTTCCGAATAAACATTATCTATGAAAGATGCCTTGGAACTGCACGTGGGTGTTGTTGCCTTTATGGAGGTGCAGGAACAGGGATCGAAATTGATAGTGACCTGACGTAACCTGTTAATTTTAGCCAAAGACCGCAGGTGGTTCCGGGACGGTGAACCCGGGGCTATAAAATCCTGCCGAGGCCTCCGATCGTACCTTCTGTTTATTATCCGTTTCAGATCAGAAGCACCATCAATGGGTTTTTCACTCCTTTGGCTAACTGAATTTTATTGAAAAAAGGAGGTGAGAGCGTGGAAAAATCGGAAAAAAAAGCCATGGTCGAGTATCTGTCGACCCAGTTCTCTAAAGCCCAGGCTGCTTTTCTGACGGATTACCGGGGGCTGGATGTTGAAAAGCTTTCCAGTTTGCGTAATGCCCTCGAAGAGCAGGACGCTGAGTATCGGGTGGTAAAGAACACCCTGGCTAAAATTGCCGCCAAGGGAACTATCATCGAGGCCTGCAGTGAATACCTGCAGGGACCAAACGCCATGGCTTTGGTGTATGGCGATCCGGCGGCGGCGGCCAAGGCCCTGGTTGATTTTGCCAAGCAGGAAGACCAGCTGGAAGTAAAGGGCGGCGTCCTGGGAGATTCGGTGCTTACTGCCGCTGACATTATCCATCTGGCGTCACTGCCCAGCAAGGATGTTTTGCGGGCCCAGGTTTTGGGAACCATGAACGCGGTTCCGGGCGGTCTGGTCAATGTCTTAAGCGGGGTTGTCCGTTCTCTGGTGCAGGTTCTCAGTGCCATTCAAGAAGCCAAAGAATAAAAGCAATAGATAGTTTCATCATAAAAAAATAATGGCTGCCGGCTGACAGCGAGATCGGTCGTCACCATATATCTGAAACCAAATGAGGAGTGAATCATGGCTGACATTACCAAGGAAGATGTAATAAAATTTATTGAAAATATGACGGTTATTGAGCTTTCAGAACTGGTTAAGGAGCTGGAAGAGAAGTTTGGCGTTTCTGCCGCCGCCCCGATGGCGGTAGCGGCCATGCCGGCTGCCGGTGATGGCGGAGCGGCCGCGGCGGAAGAGCAGACCGAATTTGATGTGATTCTGACCAGCTTCGGCGAGAAGAAGATCCAGGTTATCAAGGTGGTTCGCGAGATCACCGGCCTGGGTCTCAAGGAAGCCAAGGCTCTGGTTGAAGAGGCTCCCAAGGCGGTTAAGGAAGGCGTTTCCAAGGATGAAGCCGGCCAGCTGGTTGAGAAAATCGAGGCGGTTGGCGGCTCCGCGGAAATTAAATAAACGAGAGATAATTTGTTGCTGCAGCGGTAAGGGATAGGGGGGAAACACCCCTATCCCTTATGCTGTTTTTATTTGGTTTTCATCTGGAAGCTGTCGTTTCCAGGTGGACGATTGGTTGTCAGCCTGCAGCTCTTGGTTCAACCGCCTGTTTTTACGGCGTTTTGCTGAAAGTTGACGGCTGATTGCTGCGCAAGCGCTCTTTTTCCGGAACCGGCGGTGCCCTGATGGCCTGGATGACGCCATCCGGGCGTTGGCGGCTTCGGTACACTTTCTGTTTCGTTGCCGGGCAGGTTGTGGGCGGCAAAGTGAGAAATGCCGCCGTCCTGTTTGCGCATCTTGCCTGACGATAGATAAACGGCGGCGTGAAGTTCAGCTGCCGGTAACCTACCAAGAAGAGGTTTGGGTTCTATGGTTTCTCCGAGAACGAATATCCCCCGTTACCGCAATAATTTTGCTTCCATCAAAGAGGTTGTGGATCTTCCCTTCCTGCTGGACATTCAGCTGGTTTCCTATCAGCGCTTTCTGCAGGCTGATGTTCCTCCCGACCAGCGTGAGGATAGCGGACTGCAGGGTGTTTTTAAAAGCGTTTTTCCCATCAAGGACTTTTACGGTACGTCATCGATCGAGTTTGTCAGCTACAGCCTGGGCAAGCCGCGCTACAGCGAACAGGAGTGCATGCTGAAAGGCCTGACCTATGCGATGCCTATCCGGGTTACGGTGCGGCTGATCATCTGGGAACTTGATGAAGAAGGGGAAACACGTTCTATCCGGGACATCAAGGAACAGGAAGTCTATTTTGGCGAGATTCCCCTGATGACCACCAGAGGGACTTTTATTATCAATGGCACGGAGCGGATTATTGTCAGCCAGCTCCACCGTTCCCCCGGGGTCTTTTTTGCCCAGGAAGAGGCCAAAACCGCTTCCAGTTCCATGCCTTTGTACAGCGCCCGAGTTATTCCCTACCGTGGTTCATGGATCGATTTCGAGTTTGACAGCAAGGATATCATTCACGTTCGCATTGACCGCCGCCGCAAACTGCCGGCCACCATCCTGCTGCGGGCGCTGGGGTATTCCACCGAGGAACTGCTGAACTTCTTCTATGACAGCCTGACTCTGGTTCGCGAGGGGAATAATTTTTTCCGCCTGATTGATTATGACAACTATGATTTGATCGGCGGCTACAAGTGCGCTGATGATATCGTCCACCCGGAAACGGGTGAGGTGCTGTTGAAAAAGGGCCGCAAGGTTAACAAGACGGCCTTCAAGCGGATGAAGGCGGCGGACTTGCGCCGGATTGCCATTCCCAGAGAAGAAGTCATGGGCATGTTTGCTTCTCATGACATTGTTGACGAAGATACCGGCGAAGTTCTGGTGGAGTGCAACCAGGAGATTACCGAAGAGCTTCTGGACGCTTTGACCGCATCTTCGGTTACCGAGTTTAAAGTCCTTTTTATTGACAATATTAATGTTGGCTCTTTCCTTCGTGACACCCTGTTGATGGATAAAATGCTGCTGACCACCGAAGAGCGTGAGCAGGCGGCCAAGGAGGGGAAAAGCGAAAAAGAGATGGAAATTGAAAAGGCGATGCTGGAAATATACCGTCGGCTGCGTCCCGGGGAGCCGCCGACCATTGAAACCGCGGCGTCGCTTTTCCACAATCTGTTTTTCAACCCGGAACGCTACGATCTTTCCCGGGTCGGCCGGCTGAAAATCAACCATAAGCTGGGTACCGAGGAGCCGCTGGACTGCAAAACCCTGACCAAGGAAGATATTATCGCCATTGTCCGCTACCTGATTTCCCTGCGCAATGGCAAGGGCATGGTGGATGACATCGACCATTTGGGCAATCGCCGGGTGCGGACGGTTGGTGAACTGGTGGAAAACCAGTACCGCATCGGCCTGGTGCGCATGGAGAAGTCAATCCGGGAGCGCATGAGCCTCCAGGAAATTGAAACGGCCATGCCCCATGACCTGATCAATTCGAAGCCGGTAGCCGCCGCCATCAAGGAATTTTTCGGCAGCAGCCAGCTGTCGCAGTTTATGGACCAGACCAATCCCTTGTCGGAAATCACCCATAAGCGTCGCTTGAGCGCCCTGGGGCCGGGGGGATTGACCCGTGAACGGGCCGGTTTTGAGGTCCGCGACGTGCACCCGACCCATTACGGCCGCATTTGTCCCATTGAAACCCCTGAAGGTCCCAATATCGGCCTGATTTCTTCGCTCAGCACCTACGCGCGGGTGAACGAGTTCGGTTTCGTGGAAACCCCCTACCGGGTGGTAAAAGACGGGAAGGTAACCAGCGAAATCCGCTACCTGTACGCCATGGATGAAGACGGGAAGACCATCGCCCAGGCCAACGCGCCCTTGAATGAAAAGGGCGAGTTTATCAACGAGCTGGTTTCCGCCCGGAATACCGGCGACTTCCTGATGACCAGCCCGGAAAACATTGATTACATGGACGTGTCGCCGAAGCAGCTGGTCAGCGTGGCCGCGGCCCTCATTCCTTTTCTGGAGCATGATGACGCCAACCGGGCGCTGATGGGATCCAACATGCAGCGCCAGGCGGTCCCGCTGCTGCTGGCCGAAGCGCCGATGGTGGGAACCGGGATGGAAAAGCAGGTGGCCCAGGATTCCGGCATCGCGGTGGTTGCCAAGCGCGACGGCATTGTCGAGTATGTGGACGGCAGCAAAATCGTGGTCCGCTGCGAGAGCGACCAGGAGCTGCAGGACGTTGGGGTTGATATTTATCCCCTGATTAAATTCTGGCGTTCCAACCAGAACACCTGCTTCAATCATACGCCGCTGGTCAGAAATGGCGACCTTGTCCGTGCCGGCGACATCCTTGCCGACGGTCCGGCCATGGACCAGGGCGAACTGGCCCTGGGACAGAACGTGATGGTGGCTTTCATGCCCTGGGGCGGCTATAACTACGAGGACTCCATTCTCATCAACGAGAGGATGATTCGGGAAGATAAATTCACCTCCATTCACATCGATGTCTTTGAGGTTGTTTCCCGGGACACCAAACTGGGGCCGGAAGAGATTACCAGGGACATCCCCAATGTCGGCGATGAGGCTCTCGGCAGTCTTGACGCCGAGGGCATCATTCATGTGGGCGCCCGGGTGGCTCCCGGCGACATCCTGGTGGGAAAGATCACCCCGAAGGGGGAAACCCAGCTGTCGCCGGAGGAGAAGTTGCTGCGGGCCATCTTCGGCGAGAAAGCCGGTGAGGTTCGCGATACCTCACTGCGGGTTCCTCCCGGCGTCAAGGGGGTGGTGATCGATACCAAAACCTTTTCCCGCAAAGGCTATGGTCCCCAGACTGACGGGGATGAAGAGCGGGAGCAGGAAACCCTGCGAGTCCGCCAGGAAATCCAGGAAGAAATCCAGATTGTCCGCAACAGTGTCAACAAGAAAATCAGGGAGCTGCTGGTTGGGCAGACGCTGATGGCCGACCTGCTGGGGCACAAGGGGGAAGTCCTGGTGCCCCGGAAGAAAAAACTGACGGCTGAGATGGTGTCCATGGTTACCTATGACCTTTGTCGGAATGTGGCCCTTAAAAACGGAACGGAGGTCGAAGACAAAATCAATCGCCTGATTGACTTTTTGGAAGAGCGCCTGGATCAGCTGAACCTGTCGCTGGAAGAGAAGATCGAGAACATCAAGCGTGGCGATGAGCTGCCGCCGGGAGTCAACAAGATGGTCAAGGTCTACGTGGCCATCAAGCGGAAGCTGTCGGTAGGCGACAAGATGTCCGGGCGTCATGGGAACAAGGGGGTTCTTTCCCGTATCGTGCCCACGGAAGACATGCCGTACCTGGCCGACGGCACCAGCGTTGACATTGTCTTGAATCCTCTCGGGGTTCCCTCGCGGATGAATGTTGGCCAGATCCTGGAAACCCATCTTGGCTGGGCGGCCCGGGGGCTGGGAAATCAGATTAACAACTATCTGCAGGAAAACTACGCTCCCGACAAACTGCGGCAGAAACTGGAAAAGATTTATCGTTATGACCAGGAGGTTTGTGAGCTGGTTGCCAAGCTGGATGATGAAGGAATTCGCCGACTGGCGGCCAAGCTGGCTGATTTTGTGCCGATGGCCACTCCGGTTTTTGACGGGGCCACCGAAGATCAGATCAAGGAATGCCTGAAGGAGGCCGGTCTGCCTGAAAGCGGCCAGGTGGCCTTGTATGACGGTCGCACCGGGGAGCGCTTTGACCGTGAGGTTACGGTGGGTTACATGTATATGTTGAAGCTGCACCACCTGGTTGATGATAAAATGCACGCCCGTTCCATCGGTCCCTATTCCCTGGTTACCCAGCAGCCCCTGGGCGGCAAGGCCCAGTTCGGCGGCCAGCGGCTGGGGGAGATGGAAGTGTGGGCCTTGGAAGCCTACGGGGCCGCGTATACCCTGCAGGAATTTTTGACCGTGAAATCGGATGATGTTGCCGGCCGGACCAGAATGTATGAGGCCATCGTCAAGGGCCGCAATGTGCTGGAATCCGGGATCCCGGAATCGTTCAACGTTCTGGTCAAGGAGCTGGAGAGCCTGTGCCTGGATGTTGAACTGGAAGAAAAGAAAGACTAGCAGTAACCTGAATTGAGCAATTTGCCATTAGCTATTGGCGTTTAGCCTTGAAAAACCAAGGCCTTGCGTTCATGGGAACCAACACCCGACGGGTGAAAGCTTATAATAGTTAATGTCTTGTAGCCATTAAACTAATGGCTAACGGCTGAAAGCTAAGAGCTTGATTTGGGAGCAACCACCCTGCATGCCTGGAGGACTAATGAGAGATATTCTGAGCTTTTTTGAAAAACCGAAAGATTCGCTGAATTTTTCAGCTATCCGCATCAAGCTGGCCTCGCCTGAAAAGATCCGCGAGTGGTCTTATGGTGAGGTGAAGAAGCCGGAGACGGTTAATTATCGGACTTTCAAACCGGAGCGGGACGGCCTGTTCTGTGCCAAAATCTTCGGGCCGGTCAAAGACTTTGAATGCAACTGCGGCAAATATAAGCGCATGAAGCACCGCGGCATCGTCTGTGAAAAATGCGGGGTGGAAGTTATCCAGTCCAAGGTCCGCCGGTCGCGGATGGGGCATATCGAGCTGGCTTCGCCGGTGGCCCATATCTGGTTTCTTAAAAGCCTGCCCAGCCGCATCGGCCAGGTCCTGGACATGACCCAGCGGGACGTGGAGAAGATTCTCTATTTTGAGAATTACGTCGTTCTGGACCCGGGGGAAACGCCGCTGGAATACGGTGAGCTGATCGCAGAGGACAAGTACCGCCGGCTGCAGGAGGAATTCAACGACAATTTTGTCTGCGGCATCGGTGCGGAAGCGGTGAAGACCATGCTGGCCAACGTCAATATTGAAGAAACCTGCATCCAGTTGCGGCAGGAAATGTCTGAAACCGGTTCGGAGGCCAAGAAAAAGAAGATTGCCAAGCGCCTCAAGGTGCTGGAGGATTTCCGCAAGTCGGGAAACCGGCCGGAATGGATGATTCTCGACGTCATTCCCGTGCTGCCGCCGGATTTGCGCCCCCTGGTGCCGCTGGACGGCGGCCGTTTCGCCACTTCGGACCTGAATGATTTATACCGGCGGGTTATCAATCGCAACAATCGGCTGAAACGCCTGATTGACCTGAAGGCGCCCTGGATTATCATCTGCAACGAGAAGCGGATGCTGCAGGAAGCCGTGGATGCCCTGTTTGACAACGGCCGTCGCGGCCGGGCGATTACCGGGGCCAACAAGCGGCCGCTGAAATCCCTCAGCGACATGTTGAAGGGGAAGCAGGGCCGGTTCCGCCAGAATCTGCTGGGGAAGCGGGTTGACTATTCGGGCCGTTCGGTAATCGTTGTCGGCCCCGAGCTGCGCCTGCACCAGTGCGGACTGCCGAAAAAGATGGCCCTGGAGTTGTTCAAACCCTTCATTTACAGCAAGCTGCTGGAGCGGGGATACGTTTCCACCATCAAGAGCGCCAAAAAGATGGTGGAACAGGAGAAGCCGGAGGCCTGGGACCTGCTCGAAGAGGTGATCACCGAGCATCCGGTGATGCTGAACCGGGCTCCGACCCTGCACCGGCTGGGCATTCAGGCCTTTGAGCCGGTATTGACGGAGGGCAAGGCCATCCGCCTGCATCCGCTGGTCTGCACCGCTTTCAACGCCGACTTTGACGGGGACCAGATGGCCGTCCATGTGCCTTTGTCGGTTGACGCCCAGGTGGAAGCCCGGGTGTTGATGATGTCGACCAATAATATCCTTTCCCCGGCCAACGGCAAGCCGATCATCGTGCCGACCCAGGATATCGTCCTTGGTCTCTACTGGCTGACGCGAGAGCGGCCTTTTTCCAAGGGAGCCGGCAGGATTTTCGCTTCCGAAGAAGAGGTCAGGATTGCCTATGACGCCGGCGCGGTTCACATGCAGGCGCCGATCAAGGTCATGCTTGACGACGAATTGGTTGATACCACCGTCGGACGCATTATTTTCAAGGAAATCGTTCCCGATGAGATCGATTTCAAGCGCTATAATAAAACCCTTGACAAGAAAACCTTGTCGGATCTTTTTGAACACATCTATCTGACGGTGGCGGATAAAAAGACCGTCCTGTTTGCCGACCAGGCGAAGGACCTGGGCTATCGCACCGCCACCCAGGCGGCCATTTCCATCTGCATCGACGATCTGAAGATCCCGGCCAAGAAGGAGGAAATGATCGCCGCCGCCTACGCCCGGGTGCGCGAGATCGACGGTCAGTATACTGATGGGCTGATCACCTCTGGGGAGCGGTACAACAAGGTGGTTGACCTGTGGACCACCACTGCCGACCAGCTGGCCGCGGAAATGATGGATAAGTTGAGCAAGGAAAAAGTTCTGGACGAGAGCGGCAGCGAGCAGGAAATCAAATCGTTCAATTCCATTTACATGATGGCCGATTCCGGGGCCAGGGGCAACCAGCAGCAGATCAGGCAGCTGGCCGGCATGCGGGGCCTGATGGCCAAGCCTTCCGGCGATATTATTGAAAACCCCATCGTTGCCAATTTCCGCGAGGGTTTGAACGTTCTCCAGTACTTCATCTCCACCCATGGAGCCCGTAAAGGCCTGGCGGATACGGCCTTAAAGACCGCCAACTCCGGATACCTGACCCGGAGACTGGTGGATGTGGCCCAGGACGCGATTATTACCGAACATGACTGTGGCACCCTGGACGGCATTTACGTTACCTCGCTGACCGAGGGCGGTGAAGTCATCGAGCGGATGGTTGACCGGGTTCTCGGCCGGGTGGCCCTTGATGATATTGTTTCTCCTTATACCGGCGAGGTGGTGGTGGAGGCCAACCAGGAGATTACCGAGGAACTGGCCCAGAAAATAGAAGATGCGGGCATCGATCGGGTCAGAATTCGTTCCGTCCTGACCTGCCAGGCAAAGCGGGGCATCTGCGCCCTGTGCTACGGCCGGGATCTGGCCCGCGGCCGCACCGTGAACCTGGGTGAAGCCGTCGGGGTCATTGCCGCCCAGTCCATCGGCGAGCCGGGCACCCAGCTGACCATGCGGACCTTCCATATCGGCGGCACCGCCAGCGGCCGGGCGGAGCAGTCGACCCTGGAAGCCAAAACCGATGGGACGGTGAAATTTATCAACGTCGAAACGGTGAAAAACCGGGATGGCTTCCTGGTGGTTTTGAACCGCAATGGCGAATTGGCCATCGTTGACCAGGAAGGTCGGAAAAAGGAACGGACCAAGATCTCCCTGGGGGCTCGCTTGTACGTTAACGAGGGCGACCAGGTGAAGGCCGGGCAGATGCTGGCCGAATGGGATCCTTTTACCATTCCCATTATCACGGCCGTGGCCGGCAGGATAAAATATGGTGATATCATCGAGGGCGTGACGGTCAAGGAGCTGATTGACAACCTGACCGGCCTGTCCCGCCGGGTGGTGGTGGAGCCGAAAGACCCCAACCTGCGTCCCCGGATTTCGATCAAGGATGAGAACAACCGGACCATCAAGCTGAATGACGGTAAATCCGTTGCCCGCTATCTGCTTTCCGACGGCGTCCACATCCTCAAAAACGAGGGCGAGGAGGTTCTGGCCGGTGACGTGATTGCCAACATTCCCCGGGCGACGACGAAAACCAAGGATATCACTGGCGGCCTCCCCCGGGTGGCAGAGCTCTTTGAGGCCCGCAAACCGAAAGAGTTTGCCATTATCTCCGAGGTCGAGGGGATTGTTTCCTTCGGCAAGGTTACCAAGGGGAAGAGAAAAATAGTAGTGACCCCGGAAATCGGTGAACCGGCCGAATATCTGATTCCCAAGGGGAAGTACGTCATCGTTCACGAAGGCGACCGGGTAATGGCCGGTGAACCGCTGGTCGACGGGCCGACCAATCCTCATGACATCCTGAAAGCCCTGGGCTTGAAGGAACTGGCCAAATACCTGGTAAATGAGGTCCAGGAAGTTTACCGGCTCCAGGGGGTGAGGATCAATGACAAGCACATTGAAGTCATTGTCCGACAGATGCTGCGGCGGGTGAAGATTGTTGATCCGGGCGACACCAGTTTCCTGATGGACGACAATATTGACCGGGTTGTCTTTGAAGAGGAAAATGAAAAAATCATCGCCGAAGGGAAACAGCCCGCGGTTGGTGAGCCGCTTTTCCTGGGAATTACCAAGGCGTCCCTGAGCACGGAGAGCTTCATTTCCGCGGCCTCGTTCCAGGAGACCACCAAGGTTCTGACCCAAGCCAGCGTCGAAGGCAAGGCGGACTACCTGGTCGGGTTGAAGGAAAATGTCATCATGGGCCGCCTGATTCCGGCGGGGACCGGCAGCCGGCAGTTCAACTCCATGAAGGTGGGCCTGGATTTGCCGGAGATTACCGAGGAGGAGCTGGAGGAAAGGGATGATGACATCCTGATTCCGGCGGAAACGGAAAGTGCCGGGGGAATTTTCAAGGATGCCGGCAGCCGCGACCGCGAATAGCCCAGCGGCCGCGAAACGCTGATCCGGCAGTATTATGCCGGTGACTGGCCGGCAGCTGATTGCTGAGAGTGTTCACCGGGAAATGAACCTTTCCGGATGAACACATAATGGTAAAAATTCTGTAATCATTAAAACAAGGCGGGCTTAACGCCCACAACCCAAATCAGGGTATCAGAGGGTATCAGGATG
>JAOZRP010000288.1:2046-3510 GCA_029940125.1 bacterium | reverse complement strand
CGGCTGCTGGCCGACGCCAGGGCCGTTGCCGATGCCGGCGCTTTCGGCCTGGTCATTGAATGCGTCCCGGCCGACATCGCCGCTGAGATCACCGGTTCAATTGACATTCCAACCATTGGCATCGGCGCCGGCCCCGACTGCGACGGACAGGTGCTGGTCCTCCATGATCTTTTGGGACTTTTTGACCGCTTTCGGCCCTCTTTTGTCAAGCAGTACGCCAACCTGGGTCCCGAAATTGTCAAAGCGCTCCGGCAATATCACCAGGAAGTCAAGGATGGAGCCTTCCCCACTGAAGAATACAGCTTTAAATGACATGAAAATCATCAAAGATCCCAGGCAGATGCAGGAATACGCCCTGGCCCGGCGGGTCGAGGGGAAAACCATTGCCCTGGTTCCGACCATGGGCTACCTGCATCAAGGCCACGTCTCCCTGATGGAGCATGCCCGGCCGGCTGCCGACCTTGTTATAGTTTCCATTTTCGTCAATCCGTTGCAGTTTGGTCCCCGGGAAGATCTCGACGTTTATCCCCGGGACTTTGAAGGCGACTGCCGAACCTGTGAGCAGGCCGGGGTTGACGTGATTTTCGCCCCGCAGATGTCTGACATCTATCCGCCGGAATTTCAGACTGAAGTATCGGTTTCCGAAGTCACCCGGGGGCTGTGCGGCGCTCACCGCCCCGGGCATTTCAACGGCGTCACCACGGTAGTCGCCAAGCTCTTCAACCTGGCGCTGCCCCACAAGGCTTTTTTCGGGGAAAAAGACTACCAACAGCTGGTTACCATCAAGAGGATGGTTGAAGATCTCAACTTCCCCATTGAGATTATCGGAGTCCCCATTGTCAGGGAAGACGACGGCCTGGCCATGAGCTCCCGCAATGCCTACCTGTCGCCGGCGGAAAGGGAAGCGGCGCTGTCCCTGTCCCACGGTCTTTTCCGGGCCCGGGAGCTTTTCGAACAGGGGGAGAAACGGTCGCCCATCCTGCAGCAGGCGGTCAGGGAAGCTATCCGGGAACACGCCGGCCAAAGCTGCCAGCTTGAATATCTGGCCATTTGCGACCCGGACTCCCTGGAGGAAATCGAACAGGTGGAAAAGCAGGCGGTCATCGCTTTGGCGGCCCGGGTGGGAAAAACCCGGCTTATCGACAACACGCTTTTGTCGCGGGAAAGCAGTTAGCTATCAGCGGTTAGCCATTAGAAAAACATTAAAAAAAACACCTTGTTAGTCTGACAGCTGACAGCCCATCCTGGAGCAGCAGCTCCAGGATGGAAACGAACCAAGGAGCAGGACATCATGTTGCGCACCATGTTTAAGTCAAAAATTCACCGGGCCACGGTCACCGATGCCAATCTCGCCTACGAAGGCAGCATAACCATTGACAGAAGCCTGCTTGAGGCAGCGGACATCCTGCCTTGCGAACTGGTTCATGTCTACAATCTCAGCAATGGGGAGCGCTTTTCAACCTA
>JAOZRP010000288.1:0-1946 GCA_029940125.1 bacterium | reverse complement strand
TTCAATAACTTTATCGCCCGTTCAACGTCATTATCAATAACCTTGATTTCCATCTACATCCCTTCTTCCTGTTCAATATGGATTACGGCACCTGACCCAACCGGCCGGTTTCAAGTCTATAATGGACCAACTCCGCCACTATGGCAAAAAGAGGGAAATATATACTAGATATCCGGTTGATTGTCAATATATTTTTGATGCAACACCGACATTTGTCGGAAATAGTCGGCAACGTGACCGTGGCGATTTCCCTCCGCCGCAGCGACCCTGGACTCCACTTCACCCGGCACCCAGGACAAAGGCCTGAAAATTTTGTTTTCCAGGGCCGTGGTCAGCGCCTTCATTTCCTCCAGGGAGCCCAAGGCCTCCCGGTTTCTACCGTAGCGATGACGCAGATCAATAAAGCGCTGTTCCAGGGTGACAATTTTTTCATGCTGCACCCTTTTGTCGGCATAGAAGACCAGTTCCACTTCATCCACCGGTTTGTCTACATCCAGCTGCAGGCGCACATGCTGCCCGACCACCCTGGCCACCGATTTCAACCCCCTGTCCTCCAGCCAGTCAGCACCGGCCTGGGCGTGGTCTTCACCGGTTTTCAAGGTTGCGAACTTGGCAATGTCGTGCAGCACCCCGGCCGCCGCCAGCAGGGCAAAATCCTGCCGCCGACCGGCGGCGTTCACCGCTTCTCCCAACACCAGGGAAACCTTGGCCACCATGACGCTGTGGCCGACGATATGGGGCGGCACCCGATACTCCCGCAACAGGGAAAAACTGGCTTCCAGATCAGGAATCATGGTTTTCAGCCCGACAAAGATTTAAAACCATATCTTCCATGACAACTTCTTCCGGAACGCCCGAAGATTTCAGGCGGCAATCCACCTCTGACAACAGCTGGAAGCTGTCAGCCAGCCTGGACAGAGAAAAACGGTCCAACTGTCGGCGGATTTTCTGGACCACGAAAGGCGGAACATGCAGCACCCTGGCCAAATCAGCCGGGGATTTGGTCCGATTGGACGGCACCGACGCCAGGCCCAGCAGGCGAAAATGACGGGCCACCATACTCAAAATCATCAGCGGCGCGGTTTTATCCCGCAGCAGCCGGTTCAACAGCCGCAGTGAAGCAGCGGCGTCTCCTTCACCCAGCTTGTCCACCAAGTTGAAAACATTGGCAGCCGCCGCCCCGCAGCCCAGCAGCTCCAGCTCCTCCATTCCCACTTTTCCGCCGGGTCCGACGAACAGGGCCAGTTTTTCCGCCTCGCGGAAAACAAGCTGCAGGCTGCCTTCATGGTAATGAAGCAGGGTGTCAATAACCTGGGGGGCAAGAACAACCCCGTATTCCTCGCCGTGTCCGGCCACCAGTTTGCGGGCCTGGGCCGGCGGCATTTTGTCGGTTTTGACAACTTCTCCGTATTTTTTCACCGACCTGAAAAACGGCGAGCGGCCATCCACCTTCACCGCGGTAAAGAACAGGAAGACGCCACTGCCGTCGTGATGGGAATCCAGCCATTCACTCAACAACACGGCATCGTTTTTCTTCAGGCCGTCCAGATGCTTCAGGAGGATAATCTTTTTTTCCGCGAACAGCGACAAATCTCCCCAGTGAGGCAGGATCTCGGCCAGGGAAACCTGTGAATAGTCATACTGTTCGACAGTGACATTCTCCTGCTGCCGGAGAATGTTGTTCAGGGAGGAAAGCAGGTGGGAAACCGGGTAGTTTTCCTGACCATACACCAGGCAGCAGCCGAACGGAGCTTCCGGCGAGGCCGCCTGCTTCAAACATGCGTCAAGACGGGACAACATTAAAAGTCAATCAATAGTCGGTCGTGAATATTTTCAGCCAGCACCTTGCAGATTTTGCGGATGGCCAGGTGCTTCTGGTTCTGAACATCGTTGGGAACCCCGCTGGTATGGTATTCTTCCACTTCGCTCATGCTGTTGTTCTGCCA
>JAOZRP010000287.1 GCA_029940125.1 bacterium | reverse complement strand
AGGGGGCATGTGGAGGGATGAAAGAGCAGGTCAGGATGATTTCCTGGAATGTCAACGGCATCCGGGCGGTGGAAAAAAAGGGGGAAATGTCCCGTTTTTTAGAGCGCTATCAGCCGGATGTTTTCCTGATCCAGGAAGTGAAAGCGGTTCCCGGGCAGTTGTCTCAAGAGTTGACTAAACACCCGGAATACTGGCAGTTTTACCATCCGGCCCAAAAGGCCGGTTATGCCGGCACCGCTGTCTGGGTGAAGAAAGACCGCTTCCCCAAGCCGGAATTTTATACCGGCATGCCGGCTTTTGATGACGACGAAGGCCGGGTGTCGCAGGTCAAAATCGGTTCCAATCGGATTTTTGGGGTTTATTTTCCCAATGGCGGCAAGTCAGAGCAGGCCTGGCGGGAGAAGCTGGCCTTTTACGAGGATTTCCTGGTTTATATCAACAATCTTCGGGAGGCCGGTGACAACGTGATTTTTGCCGGCGACGTCAACTGCTGTCATCAAGCCATTGATATTGCCCGGCCCAAGGAAAATGACGGCAAAATCGGCTACCATCCCGAGGAGAGAAAAAGGATTTCAACCTGGATTGAGAACGGCTGGGTGGACGTCTGGCGTCAAACCTATCCTGAAAAGGGCGACGTTTATTCCTGGTGGAGCTTTCGCTCAGGGGCCCGGTCCCGGAACGTTGGCTGGCGTCTGGACTATTTTTTCGTCGACCAGGCATTTTTCCCCCGGGTGCGCAGTATTGCCTACCTGGGGGAGCAGCTGGGCAGCGACCACTGTCCGGTAATGATGGAGGTGGACAGCCTGCAAGCATAAAAAGCCCCATTCTTTCCGGGATGGGGCTTTTTCAATTCTACTTTCTGGTAAATTTTCACAGCTAATGCGGGGACAAAGCCCGCAACCCAAACGGGTCTTTTCGGCCCGCAAATAAGTGCTCTTATCAGAGCTCTGCATAAGTTTTTTCATCAGAACCTTTGCCTAAATGGCAAAGAACCTGTGAAACACTTAACATTTTCTTGTTTTTCAAACCAGAAAATAACCTGTAAGGCACTAAATACTGACAGCCAACAGCCAACAGCTCACCGCTTGACGTAGATTATAGATTGTGTTCTTCGGCAGGATTCATCTGCCAGATCCCGCAGGGGCAAACAGCAGCGCAGAAGCCGCAGCCGATGCACAGCTCGTCGTTGACCACGTATTCATAGTCGCCATCCTCGGTTTCCTGCCGGGAGATGGCCCCCCAGTAGCAGGACTGCTCGCAGATGCCGCAGTCGCGGCAAAGACCGCAGGACATGCATTTTAAAGCTTCCGTATCAACATCCTGAGGTTGCGGCATCCGGTCCCGCTCGTAATATTCTTGCCTGAGCCGGCTGTAGTCAATCATGTCGTCACGGCGTTTCGGCGCCTCTCTTCCCTCCAGATCAGCCAGAATTGTTCTTGAAACCTGCAGGCCGGCGCCCAGAGCGTTGGTGATCAGGCCCGGCTTGTGGACGTCGCCGATGGCGTACAGCTTTTCTTCGCTGGTGCGGCCGTATTCATCCGTCTGAACGTAGCCACGGAACAGCTCCACCGTCTCCGGCAGGTATTCAAGCTCGGGTGATTCACCGATGGAAATAAAGACCACGTCAGCTTCCAGGTGGCTGCCGTCCTTGAAATGGAGCTTCCCTTCCTTCTTGTCGTAGCGGTCGGTGAATTTCGGGTAGAGGATTTGCGTTCCCAAGGCCTGAGCCATCTTCTGTTCCTTGCCGAAGCTTGCCGGGGCCTGGATGTCCACGGCGATAACCGACGACGCCCCCTGGTTGTAGGCTTCGCAGGCGATGTCCATGCCCACGTTGCCGGCGCCGATGACCACAACCTTTTTCCCTTCCAGATTCATAGGGTTGCGGGCGTTGATGCCTTTAAGGAAGACGATTCCCGGAACGACGTCTTCATAGCCGGGGAAAGGAATCACACGGGGTGCGTGGGCGCCGGTAGCCAGGACCACCGCGTCATATTCACGGTGCAGCTGGTCATATTTTCCCCGGTCAATGGTAAAATCAGTATAAACTTCGACTCCCAGGGAGCGGAAGCGGTCGAGCTCCTGCTGCAGGATATCCCTCGGCAAGCGGTCTTCCGGGATGCACTGGTAGATTTTTCCTCCCAGTTCCGACTCGCGTTCATACAGGGAAACCTGAATGCCGGCCAGGGCCAGGTGCCAGGCGGCAGCGATGCCTCCAGGACCGCCGCCGATGACCGCCACTTTTTCCTGGCGGGCCGGGGCCTTTTCGGGAGCCGGAATTTCCCGGCTGAGGCTGCCTAAAAAAGCGATGTCAACCGGTTCCCGCAGCAGGATGCCACGGCTGCAGGCATCCATGCAGGGATTGGGACATACCTGGCCGCAGACAGTGGCCGGCAGGGGTGAATACTGGAGAACGAGTTCCAGGGCTTCCTGGTGCTTCCCTTCCCGGATCAGATGGGTGCGGATGTGGGTGGGAATCTCGGTCGGACAGCTGTAGCAGCAGGGGGCCAGGTATCTGCCGTTGTCCCAGGAGGGATAGTAGCGCCGATCTTCCCCGGTGACAATATAGGGAATGATGCTGCGTTCCACGTCCAGCAGATCGCCGACAATTCCTCCTTCACCGACTTCTTCTTCCCAGGTTTGCAGGCGAAACTGGTCCATGGGCAGGCGCTTGGTGCCCATGTTGTCGCGCTCCATCGGACTAAGAGCGATGATTTTTTGCCAGTCTTCCCGTTTGGCAGTCAATTCTTCAAGATAGGAAAGCTGATCGATGGCGGTGAGGTAGGGCTTGATGTTGGTTTGCAGCCACTGCCAGTCGGCATCATCCAAATCTGTAATACGAACATCCCTGGTGCTGTAACCGGTGGTTTTACCACGAAAATAGATGGTGCCGCCCACCATGCCGACACAGGGACGGTAGCCGAGAATGTTGTCTGGATTGCGGGGCTCGACGCCGCAGACCACAGCGATGCCGCCGGCCTTGAATTCGGCAAATGAATCGCCGACGTCGCGAAAGTACCAGGACTGCAGCGGATCAAAGCGGGGGTTGAACTTGGTCATCGTATCGCACCGGGCGCCGCCGCTGCCCTGCACGTAGAGAATTCCCTGGGCGCCGGCGTTGTGGGCGCCGTTGGCTACGTCTCCGAGGACGGTTACCCGGGCGCCGCAGTTCAGCCAGCCAACGTCGTCGGAACAGGAGCCGTGGACGACAATCTCCGTTCCCATCATGCCCATGCCGGCCAGCCGCTGGCCGACCGGTCCTTCAACCACAATGGAGGTTTTTTCCTTTGAAGGCCAGATGCGGCCGCCGATGCCCTGCTGGCCGTCGGCGAAAATTTTCAACTGGTGTTCACCATTGCGTACCAGTTTCTGGATCTGTTCTTCCAGGTCTTTGGAACTGACCCGTTTTCCGTCTACGATGCCGTAAATCTCATGCATTGAAGTATTCCCTTTTTTTACCGTGTTCGGTTTTTTCTAAACCTTACACCTTGTACCGTATACCTTGTACTTTTCTAACAGGCGTAGTCAA
>JAOZRP010000286.1 GCA_029940125.1 bacterium | reverse complement strand
ACTAAAAGCGCTGAAAAACAGCACCGGTTGACAGTACGCAGGAATTTAACCGGACAGCACTGGTTTCCCACGGATTTTTTTGAGATGGATTTTGCCGCCAACGTCACCCTGTCAGCACTGGTACAGCAGGTTCTCATCGGTTTAAGCCGGACGACGATTCTTTTTATCGTCTCGTCCGGTTTGAGCCTGGTGCTCGGGGTGCTGAGGATTCCCAACATCGCCCATGGCTCCCTGTATATGATCGGTGCCTTTTTAACCTATGCCGTCGCCACCTTTTTCGGCCATGGCGCCCTGGGATTCTGGCTGGCCCTGGTTGTTGCTCCCCTGGGGGTCGCCCTGCTCAGCCTGATCTTTGAACGCCTGCTCATCTGCCATCTCTACGAGCGGGAGCACCTGATGCTCCTGCTGTTTACCTTTGCCTTTGCCCTGGTGTGCAGCGACCTGGTCAAGCTGATCTGGGGCTCCGATTATCGAAGCCTGTCCGTGCCTTTATGCCTCCAGGGATCTTTTCTGGTTCTTGGCTTCCCCTTTCCCCGCTACAACCTGTTTCTGCTCTGTCTCGGACCGCTGGTGGCGGCCGGGCTGTGGCTGCTGACCAATAAAACCAGGATTGGCAAGATCGCCCGGGCCGCGGCCCTGGACCGGGAAATGGTCGGGGCGATCGGCATCAATGTCAGCTGGGTGTTTGCCGCCGTTTTTGTCATCGGCTGTTACCTGGCCGGGCTGGGCGGCGCCCTGGTCGCCCCCACCCAGAACATTATCCAGGGCATGGACCACGCCATTATCATCGAGGCTTTTTTGATTGTGATTATTGGCGGCCTCGGCAATATCTGGGGGGCCTTGCTCGGCGCCCTGATCTTTGGGCTGACGGATTCCCTCGGCATCCTGCTTTGTCCCCAGTTCGCCATTGCCTTCCCGTATGCCGCCGTGGTTGTCGTCCTCTTTTTTCGTCCATCCGGACTGCTGAAATCAACCTGGTAGGGGAGGTGGCGTATTGTTGGGAGAACGGTTGAGGGGCAAATTAAGCGTGGTCGGCCTGGTTTTGCTGGCCGTTTTGCTGTTTTTGCTGCCGCAGTTTATGCCGCGGTTTTACATCTATCTTGGTTCATTAATTTTCGCCGCCGCTCTGCTGGCCACCAGCCTCAATATGGTTCTGGGCTTTGGCGGCATGTATCAGTTCCATCACGCGGTTTTTTACGGCTTTGGGGCCTATGCCCTGGCCCTGACCGCCACGAAGTCAGGGCTGCCCCTGTGGGCTGGATATGTCATCGCCCCTTTGTGTTCCGCCCTGCTGGGATTGATTCTGGGGCTGCTTACCGTCCGGCTTTCCAAGCTCTATTTCGGCATGCTGCAGCTCTCCCTCGGCTCCCTGGTCTGGGCCCTGGTGTACCGCTGGTATTCCTTTACCGGCGGCGACGACGGCATCCACGGCATCCCGGTCCCGGAGCTGATTTCCTCCTCCACCGGGGCCTATTATTTCAGCCTGATTGTTGCCGTTGCCTGCCTGATGCTGATGTATCTGATGGTCAATTCCTCCTTCGGCCGGATTTTTCAGGGAATCCGTGACAACCCGGAGCGCTGCGAAGCGGTGGGCATCAACGTCCGGCGGCATCAGCTGCTGGGCCAGGTGATCGCCGCCTTTTTTGCCGGCGTCGCCGGCACCCTGTTTGTCACCGTTGAAGGATCGGTCTTTCCCGACCTGATGTTTTGGACGCTTTCCCTGGAGATTCTCATTATGTGCCTGCTGGGCGGCTGGTTCGTGTTCATGGGCCCCGCACTGGGAGCTGCCATTATCATTATTTTAAGAACCTTCGTGGGGATTTATACCGAATACTGGACCATGGTGCTGGGCATCGTTTTGATGCTGCTTATTTTCTTTCTGCCGGAAGGCGTGCTCGGCCTTTTTTACCGTAGAATCGCACCGGCGGCCGGGGAGGGAGGGACGGATGCTCTCGGTTAAGGCCCTGCGAAAATCGTTTGACGGCTTCCTGGCGGTGAAGAATGCCAGCCTTCAGGTGGAAAAGGGCGACGTGGCCGCCGTCATCGGGCCCAACGGCGCCGGCAAGACCACCCTGTTTCACCTGATTACCGGTCAGCTGACGCCGACTTCGGGAACCATCCGGTTCAAAGGGGAGGACATCGGCGGCCTGCCTCCTTACCTGGTGTGCCGCCGGGGCATCAGCCGCTCCTATCAGGTGGTCAACCTTTTCAGCCGGCTGACGGTGTTTGAGAATGTCCAGGTGGCGGTGCTCTCTCGTCAAAAAAAGACTTTCCGCCTCTTCCGCCCGGCAAAAACCATGGCCGTTGCCGAAACCCATGAGATTCTCAAAAGCGTCGGCCTGTTTGACAAAAGGGATATGGTCAGCAGCGCCCTGTCGCACGGCGATCAGAAGGTCCTGGAAGTTGCCGTCGCCCTGGGAACCCGGCCGGAACTGCTTATCATGGACGAGCCCACGGCCGGCATGTCCCCCGAAGAGACGGCCATGACCCTGAGTCTGATGAAAAAGCTGTCCGCGGAAATGGGATTGACCATCCTGTTTTGCGAACACGACATGGGGATGGTTTTTTCCATTGCCAACCAGATCATGGTCATGCATCAGGGCAAAACCATCGTTCAGGGTCCCCCTGACGAGGTCCGCGAGAATCAGCTGGTACGCCAGGCGTACCTGGGAGGCGCCCGCGCATGCTCCAGCTAGAGAATGTCCATGCCTATTACGGCCTCAGCCATATTCTTTTCGGGGTTTCCCTGACGGTGAAGCAGGGTGAGATTGTCTGCCTCCTGGGACGCAACGGCGCCGGCAAAAGCACGACCATGAAAAGCATCATGGGGATCGTGCCGCCCAAGAAAGGTTCCATAACCTTTAAGGGCGTGGACTGCACCGGGAAGAAGCCCTACCTGATGGCCCGGATGGGCGTTGGTTTCGTGCCTGACAATCGGCGGGTGTTTGCCGATTTGACCGTGGGAGAAAACCTGGAAATTTCCGCCCGGAATTTCCATCCGGGCGGCTGGGACAAGGATCGGGTCTATGATTTTTTCCCCGCTTTACGGAAGATAGATCATCGCCGGGCCGGGTTTTTAAGCGGCGGCGAGCAGCAGATGCTGACCATTGCCCGGGCGTTGATGATCAATCCGGAGTTTATTCTGCTTGACGAGCCGACCGAAGGGCTGGCGCCGCTGATCGTTGATATGCTGGCGGAGCAGATTCTCCGCCTCAAGGAAAACGGGATGACGATCCTGCTGGCGGAACAGAATCTGGAGGTTGCCTTGCGCCTCAGCGACCGGGGCTACGTAATCGACAAAGGCACGATTCGCTACCACGGCAGCAGCGCCGACCTGGCGGACAACGCCGAGGTCCGGGATGCATACCTGTGCGTATGATTGACCTGGGGAAGGAATGAAAAGCATGAAGTTCAATGAGAAATTCTTCAAGCTCTTCAAGTCTTCATGGTTAGATGATTTTCTTGTTTTTCATAAACGAAGTTCAGAAATAAGTTACCAAGGCGGGCTTGGCGCCCGCAACCCAAATCAGGGTA
>JAOZRP010000608.1 GCA_029940125.1 bacterium | reverse complement strand
AAGCTGTTTCTCAAGCACCTCCAGATACTTCATGGCCAGTTTTTCCCGGTCATAACTCTCAACCACAAACCGCCGCCCGCTTTCACCCAGCCGCCCGGCCAGCTCCGGGTCTTCAGCCAAACGCACCACCACTTCAGCCAATTCCGCATCATTTTCCGGTTCAATCGCCAAACCGCACCCAGCCCGCTCCACTATCTCCAGGCTCTCGCCCTCCACTCCCATGACAATCGGCCGCGCCATGGCCATGGCCTCAAAAATCTTTGAGGGAATAACCGTCTTGAAAAGGTCGTCCCGGCGCAGCAGCACCATGCAGACATCGGAAGCGGCCAGAAACAGCGGCATCATCGCTTTGGGCTGCTGCCCCAGCATCACAACATTTTCCAGCTGCATTTCCCTCGCCTGCCGTTCAAGATTTTCCTTTTCCGCCCCATCGCCAACCAGCAAAAAAACAATCTCCCGCCGGTCCCGCAGCCGGTCCGCCGCCCGCAGCACGGTGGTCAGTCCATGGGCCATGCCGTGGGTGCCAATGAAGGAAGCCACGAATTTCCCCTGCAGGCCATACCTGTCCACCACCTCGTTCTCCCGGGGCAAAGGTTTGAAGGTCTCCAGGTCGGCCCCGTTGGTAATCACCGTCAGTTTATCCTCGCCAACGCCCCGGGTCATGATATGCCGCTTGAAGGAATTGGTCACCGAAACAAGGTGATCCGCCCGCCGGTACATGAAGGTTTCCATCCCCTCCAGAATCCTGATAATCTGCCTTTGCCGCAGCGCCCCGACGGCGATAATCGACTCCGGCCACAAATCCCTGATCTCCAGCACCCATTTCGCCCGCTGCAGCCGGGAAACGAAAAAGCCCGCCAGGCCGCAGAAAAATTGGGGCGAGGTGGAAACTACCACATCGACGTCTTTCACCAGGGGACAGAAAACAACTGCTGAAAAAAGGTAGGAAAGATAATTGGCAATTCGCCGGGCAAAACCTTTATTAGGCCCCAGGTAGGTAATCACCC
>JAOZRP010000285.1 GCA_029940125.1 bacterium | reverse complement strand
CCGCCTTGGAACTTAGAACCGCAGACGTGTACGGATGCACGCAGACAGAAAGATTTAATAAAAATTACCAGCAATACCAGTAAAAATTACCAGAGTATTGAACAAAAAGAATTAAAGCACAGTTGCTGCGCCGACAACATGAACTCTTGGATTTGAAAAAATGCCGACCAATTATCAACCGGAAAAATTCAAGGACCTTTATCGGGAGTTTCGCTCCGGTGACAACCTGTCCGACCGGCTGCTGATTGAGGTTTTCGGTGGATCCCGGTCCCCGCTTTTCTTCCCGACCGTGAAAGACCGGATGCTGGCTTTGAAGGACGCCCGGAAAGCGCTGGATCGGCGATTGACCTTTTTGGACGACCACTGGCATAAAATTGTTACCATGGTCCGCCGGGTTGATACGGTGCACTCCCTGGATGAGCTGGTGGATTTGCACCGGTCCCTGAACGTGATCGCGGTGGAGCTTTTCCTTCGCCACGTGGGGGTGATGGAGTTGCACCAGATGATTACCTTTTATCGGCATCGGATTACGGAGAAGGTGATTGAGCTGGTGCTGGACAGGCTTGAAAAGCCTCCCTGTCCCTTTGCCTGGTTCAACATGGGCAGCGACGGCCGCCAGGAGCAGACCTTTTTTACCGACCAGGACAACGCCCTGGTGTACGAGGAGCATGGATCGGCCGAGGTTGACGCGTATTTCAAGCATTTTGCCGACCAGGTGGTGCATGATCTGGATACGGCCGGCTTTGCGCTTTGTACCGGGAACATCATGCCGATCAATGACAAGTGGCGGGGTTCCTATGCCCATTGGCTGGCAGAAATGGAAGAGGTGTTCAGCAACCAGGTGCAGGAGAATTTGCTGCGGGTGATCATTCTTATGGACGTAACCTTCTGCGCCGGCATGCCGGAGGTGGGCGAGCAGTTTATTAACCGGGTTCACACCATGATCCGGCAGCATTTTGACGCTTTGTTAACCATGGCCCGCAGCGCGGTCATGTCGTCGGTGGCTTTGAACTTTTTCAAAAAATTTCGCCTGGAACGCAGCGGGGAGCATACTGGCAAATTCAATGTCAAGCTTTTTGGCTGGGCGCCGCTGATTATGACCACCAGGGTGTTCGCGCTGAAATACGGAATCAGGGTTACCAATACCGTCACCCGCCTGCAGAAGCTGGAAGCCGGCCGTCATTTTGACGCGGATTTCTCCCATGACCTGCAGCGGGCTTACCTGGTTTTAACCCGGGCCAAAATGATTTCCCAGGTCGAGGCGATCGTTTCCGGCAGCAAGTATGATTATTATCTTGATCCGGAGGTGTTGAGTGACGAGGAGCGCGAGGAACTGCGGGAGGCCTTGATCAGTGTTGAGAACCTGCAGAAGCTGGCCTACAACAGTTTTTTTGGAGGAATGTTGTAAATAAGAGGTGTAAGGTTAAAGGTATAAGGTGCAAGGTATAAGGTGTAGGGTTGTTGGCTTAAAGGGCGTAAAAAACTGCTGGGAACAGCGATTTTTACCGTAAACCGTAAACCCTGTACCGTAACCGTCTTTATATTTCGCAGCAGCTGCAGCTGGCCAGGGCCTTCAAAATGTCGCCCCGGGTGACGATGCCCACCAGCCGGCCGCCCTCCATCACCGGCAGGCGGTTGATGTTGTTGTTGATCATTTTCATGGCGCAGGCTTCGATCGGTTCCACTGGGGGCACGGAGATGACCTCTCTCTGCATGTAATCCCTGACGTGGTAGTTGCAGGTTTGCTTGATTTTGTCCAGGGTTTCATAGTCCACGTCGAAGGATGCCACCAGGGGGAGGATGTCCTTCTTGGAAATCATGCCGACGACATCCGTGCCTTCGACCACCGGGACGCCGGTAATGCCGTTCTCCTGCAGGATTTCAATGATATCACAGATCCGCTGTTCGGGGGCAGCGGTAATCACTTTGGGGTTCATTACTTCGCCGACTTTCATGATACCTGTCCTCCGTCTCTTGCACCTACGAGAACATAATATATAAGGGTTGCTTTGTCAACAGCATAGCACGGTTATTTTGTGGTTGACAAAACTCTCTTTACCATATATATCTCGCCTCCTTCATTCGACCGGAAAGCGGCTGTGAACGGGGTTTTTCGGCTTTGCGGCTGCGGAAATTACGAGCCCATTCAATATCCCATCCGGAAACGGTGGTTTCCGGGCTGGCTGTCGGCCGCTGCTTTGGGCTCTCAGCTGCACCGGTTGTGCCTCGGCAGATGGTTGAAACCCGACTGCGGCTGGCTGGAAATATTTCGTCGGGAGTGGAAAGAAGCTGTTGTCATGAGTTTGATTCGTGATTTGATGCACCTGAACAAGACGATGAAAATCGTCACCGCCGTGATCACGGTGATCAGCGTCGTCATGCTGGTGTTGTACTGGCGTTCCATTCAGCTGAAAAGCCTCGGGCAGGACGCCAACTACAAGGCCCCGATGCGCCACTACAGCTCCGGTGAGAAAAAAATGATTCGGGGCAAGATGAAGCAGGCCTTGAAGGAATACATGCTGGCCAAAAAAGGCCTGGAAGCGCTGCCGGAAATCAACCTGGATGAAGATTTTTACTATGGCGTGGTGCTGAACGGCATCGGCACGATTTTGCTGCGTACCGGCATTTACGGGGAAAATCAGCTGGTGGCCCCGGAAAACGGCAAGCTTGGGGTGCTGCCGGAAAAGATCAAGGAGTCCCTGGTTTATCTGCATCAAAGCGAAAAAATTTATAAAACCTGGCTGCAGAAGCATAAACCCACGGCCGGGGAGATTGAGCGCCTGAAGGCTTCCCGGGTGGGGAAGAAGTATGAGGATATTATCCCGGAATCCTTTGAACGCTATCAAAAAGCCCTGTCGGTGACCTTGTGCAACCTGGGGATAGCCTCCCGCTACCTGGGGGATGTCGAAGGCGCGATTGCCTATTACCAGGAAGCTCTGGCCAACTGGCCGGGACAGGAAACGGCGATGAAAAACCTGGAAACGCTGCAGAAAGAACTTGGCTCGCCGGTGCCTGAGACGGTAGAAAAATAACTTGACTTTCCACGTGTTAGTTGATAGTTTGCTCGGGTTTTTCTCAAGGTTTTTTGCCCAAAAATTATATCTGGAGTAAAGCAGTATGCCCACATTGAATCAGTTGGTCCGCAAGGGCCGGGAAAAGATAAAGAAGAAGACCAAGGCAACAGCCTTGAAATCGTGTCCGCAGAAGCGCGGCGTTTGCGTCAGGGTCTATACCACCACCCCGAAAAAGCCCAACTCCGCCCTGCGGAAGGTCGCCAGGGTGCGGCTGACGAACGGCTTTGAGGTGACCTCGTACATTCCCGGTGAAGGCCATAACCTGCAGGAGCACTCGGTAGTGATGATCCGGGGCGGCCGGGTCAAGGACTTGCCCGGGGTGCGCTACCATGTCATCCGGGGAACCCTGGACAGCGTCGGGGTGCAGGATCGCCGTCAGGGGCGGTCGAAGTATGGAACCAAGCGGCCGAAGTAGGTGATTTCCATCCGGAAGCTGAATCTTCCGGATGGGTTGTCAGCTGTCAGCT
>JAOZRP010000284.1 GCA_029940125.1 bacterium | reverse complement strand
ATGCCGAGGGCCATGGCCCGGTCTTCCGCCAGGACCGGGACCGGAACCTTGACTTTTTCACCCCACTCGGAACGCACCGCCTTGGCGTTTTCCTCCCGGCAGATGCGCATCGTCTCGTTGCCCATGGCCCTGAGCTTCTCGGAATCGGGGCCGTAGATGCGGAACTGGATTTTGCCGCCCAGGGCCGGACCGAGGTTGAACTTTTTGACGTTGGTGACCACGTCGGGAAACATCTGTTCAAAATCATGCTGGATCGTCGGTTGGACCTTATCAATAATCTTGAAATCATTGACCGACACCAGGATGTTGGCATATTGACTGGCCGCTTCGACCGGGGTGTCGTAAGTCAGGATAAAGCGGGGATGGCCGCCGCCGATGGCCGTGGACAGCATGGTGACCCCATCGATTTTCTGCAGGTATGCTTCCATTTTGGCGACGATTTTTTCCGTTTCCCGGATATGGATTCCTTCACGGAAGCTGCATTCAACCTGGAACTGGGGCCGGGTCGACGGGGGAAAGAAAAGTTGTTTGACCTGTCCGAAACCGATGATGGCCACGACAAACAGGCCGATGACCACGGCGATGCTCAGCCATCTTGCCTTGATGGCCACAGTCAGGAATTTGCGGTAGAGGGTGTAGAACTTGCCGCCGTAGGGATCCTTGCCGTCGCCGTCGCTGGCATTCTGCAGATCTTTTTTGCTTAAAATAAATTTCTTGGTGATCAGCGGGGTAGTGGTAACCGCGGTCAGCCAGGAAAGCGACAGCGAGATCAGGATGACCAGGTAGAGCGAGCGGCAGTATTCCCCGGTGGAGTTGTTCATGCCGCCGATGGAGGCAAAGGCCATAACCGCGACCGCGGTGGCTCCCAACAGGGGCATGGCGTTCTGGCTGACCACGTCCCTGGCGGCTTCCAGGCCGTTGCGGCCCTGGAGCATCTTCATTTTCATGCCGTCGACAATGACAATGGCGTTGTCGACCAGCATGCCCAGGGCAATGATCAAGGCTCCCAGGGAAATGCGTTCCAGGGTGATATGGTAGTAGCCCATGATCATGAAGGTGGCGGCAATGGTCAGTAAGAGGATGAAGCCGATGATGGCCCCGGAGCGCAGCCCCATGAAAATGGCCAGGACGACGATGACGATGAGGACCGATTCGAGCAGGTTGATGACGAAGCCGTTGACCGCCTCGGTTACCGATTTGGACTGCATGGAAATTTCTTTCAGCTCCATACCGACGGGAATGCGGTCCTGGAGTTCAGCAATCCGTTTCAGGACCGCGTCGCCCATGGTGACGGCATTGCCGCCCAGGACGGTGGAAATGGCGATGCCGATGGCCTTTTCACCGTCGACCCGCAGGATTTTGCTTGGTGGTTCGACATAGCCCCTGGTGATGGTGGCCACATCCCGCAAATAGATCAGCTTGCCGCCTTTCGAAGCGATGAAAAGGTTGCCGAAATCTTTTTCCGATTTGAACTCGCCGGTCGGGTTGATGGCCAGGTAATCGCTGCCAAACTTGATGCGGCCGGAGTCAACCGGCAGGTTTTTGGCTTCAAGGGCCTTGAATATTTCAGCCCTGGTGATGTTCAAGGCGGCCATTCTCGAACGGGACATTTCGACGTAAATGGCCTCCTGGCGCTCGCCGAAAAAGACAATTTTCTTGACATCCTGAACAACCAGAAGCTCCCTTTTCAGCAGTTCGGCCACGTCTTTCAGCTCGGCATAGGTAAAATCCTTGCCGGTCAGGGCAAAGTAGGCGCCGTAGACATCGCCGAAATCGTCGTTGATGATCGGCGGTCCGGCCCCCGGCGGCAGCTGGGGGGTGTAGTTGGCAATCTTGCGCCGCAGTTCATCCCAGACCTGGGGCAGCTCTTCCTTGCCGTACCGGTCTTTGATCGTTACTTTGACGATGGACATGCCCCGGGAAGAATAGGACTCAACCATGTCCAGCTGGCCCATTTCCTGGACCGCCTTCTCGATTTTATCCGAAACTTCCTGTTCCACCTCGGCCGGGGAGGCGCCGGGGTAGGGGGTGATGATGGTGGCGTTTTTAATGGCGAACTCCGGGTCTTCAAGCCGGGGCAGGCCCTGGTAGGCAAAAAAGCCAAGGACCAGGATCACGAACGTCATGGTCCAGGTGATGACGCTTTTTTTAATGGAAAACTCGGCGATGTTCATTCCCTATTTTCCCTCCCTCTGTTTTTCCCACAGCCTGACTTTCTGGCCGTCTTCCAGTTTGGTAACCCCGGCAATGATCAGGATGTCGCCACTGGTAAGGCCGTCAAGAATGCGAATGCTGCTGGAACCGTCAAGACTTCCGATTTTGACTTCTTTTTTCCGGGCTGTGCCGGTTTTCTGGTCAAAAAGCCAGACGTAAGGATGGTCGCCGGGGGCGTCGAGGACCGCGTCTGCCGGCACCAGGATATCCTGACCGGCTTCACCAGCGGTTTTTTGGGTAGTGGTAATTACTGTGGCCGTCATTCCAGGCAGGATGTTGGCTTCCTCAGGCTGGTTCATGGTAAAGACCACCTGGTAGGTCTGGGTGGCCGGATCGGCCTCGGTCGAATATTCCTTGATGGTTAAAGGGAAGGAGCGGTCGGGAATCGATTCGAAACGGGCGACAATCCTGTTGTCGCTGGGGTCGCGGATCTCGGCAATGAACAGCTCCGGGACGTTGACCAGGATTTCAATGACCGAGATATCCTGCAGGTTGACAATCGGATCCTTGGCCCTGACTTTCTGGAAGTTTTCAACGTATCTTTTCGAGATTACCCCGTCAAACGATGCCCTCAGGGTGGTGTCCCGCAGGGCGTTCAGGGCGTCTTCCAGCCGTGCCCTGCTCACGTCCCGGGCGGCCCGGTAGCGATCGAAGTCGGCCCTGGACACCTGCTTCTTGGCATAAAGCTCCTTGTAGCGGCGGAACTGCTGCTCCGCTTCGCGGTAGCGGGCCCGGGCTTCCTCAACCGCGTTCAGAAAATCCCTTTTCTGAATCTGGGCAATCAGGTCGCCTTTTTTTACCTGCTGTCCTTCCTCCACCGGCAAAGCCACCAGGGGGCCGCCAACCTTGAAAGAAATGATGGCGCGTCTGGCGGCCCTGACCGTTCCCGGAAAGCTGTAGCTTCGATTCCTGCTTTTGCCCTTGATGACCATGGTTTTGACCGGCCTGACTACTTCCGGCTTCTTTTCTTCTTCTTTCTGGCGGCAGCCGCTGGCCAGCAGAACCAGAATGGATATGACGAGGACAAGGGTGAGGCGTGGATAACGACTTTTGAACATTGCTTCTTTGAGGTCGGACTTCATGGTTCCTCCTGAAACGCGGTAACGGGTTTAGGTATTATAAATGTTGTAATTGTATTTTAGGATTATTTTAGTCTTTTTAATATTAATAAAATTCCGGGTTAAAAGTCAACTGAAAAAACATTTCTTTAGAATCCGCAATTAGTGCCTTATCCCTGAAAGGCTGTCAAAAAAAACAAGAAATTGTCGGAAATACATTAAGGATGTTCGGGCATGGCTCAGAGCGGTTTTGGCCGCCGAACGAATCACACGATGTG
>JAOZRP010000283.1 GCA_029940125.1 bacterium | reverse complement strand
ATGGTCACCACCCGCTTGTCCGGACCCAGTTCATGGGCCACTTTAATCGCCGCCCAGACGTTGGCCCCCGACGAGGTCCCAACCATGGTGCCTTCCAGGCGGGCCAGGGACCGGGTGGTCTCGATGGCATCATCGTCGCTGACCGTCACCACCTGGTCAATCAGCGACACGTCAAGCACCGGCGGCACGAAGCCGTCGCCAATCCCCTGGATCTGATGCAGACCGGGTTCCTGCCCCAGGAGGGCAGCCGAGTTTTCTGGCTCCACCGCCACGATCCGGATTTGGGGATTCTGCTCCTTCAAAAACTTCCCCGCCCCGCCCAGGGTGCCGCCGCTGCCCACCCCGGCAACAAAGGCGTCCACGTTTCCCTCCAGCTGCTTCCAGATTTCGACCCCGGTAGTCAGGTAATGGACCTGCGGGTTGTCGGGATTTTCAAACTGGCCGATAATGTGGGCACCGGGAATTGAGGCGGCCAGTTCCCGGGCCTTGTTGACCGAGCCGGTAAGGCTCTCGGCCGACGGCGTCAGCACCAGCTCCGCCCCCAGGGCCCGGATAATCTTTTTCCGCTCCTCGCTCATGTCTTCCGGCATGACGATAATCACCCGGTAGCCGCGGTGAATGCCGACAAAGGCCACAGCGATGCCGGTATTGCCGGACGTTGCTTCAACGATGACCGAACCGGGCTTCAAGTCGCCCCGCTTCTCCGCCATGGTAATCATGTACTTGGCCACCCGGTCCTTGACGCTCCCCCCCGGGTTCAGGTATTCTCCCTTGGCAAAGATTGGAATCGGGGAAATCTTGGTCAACCGGAGAATCGGGGTGTTGCCGATTACATTGAGGATATCATAAAATTCCATTGAAATGCAGGCTCCTTGAAAATTTTCTGGTTTATTTATTTCCATCCGTAAACGGCCGTTTCCGGATGGGCTGTCAGCCGTCAGACTTCAGCTATCAGCTTAACAAGTTGCTTTTTCAATGTTTTACTGAAAGCTGATTACTGTAAACATTCATCGAGAAATAAACATTTTCGGATAAACACTCATCTGTTATACATTCAACGTACCGGTTTGCCTGGCCGGGAAGTCAACATCGGATGTTCGGGCTTGGCTCACAGCGGGTTTGGGCGCCGGACGAATCACCACGACGGTGATTCGCGGCGGACGCCTCGGAGCCGGCCATGGACGGCCGGCGAGAATGAGCGAGAGCCATGCCGGAACATCGCAGAAAATTTCTTTCAGCCGTCTTCAAGGACCAGTCAAAAAGTTGCATTTCTGGTTCAATTCTTCCTTCATTGCCGCACAAGGAAAGATTGCAAAAAAAACCGAAGTAGTTTACTATAACCAGGTTGATAAATAAAGTTCTTTTTCCCGCCGGTCATCCCGGCTTTTTCGGCCCATCATCGCGGGATGCTGCTGCTTTTTCCAACAAGGGAAACCTCAACACATTAATCCAGCAAACGATTGGAAACCATGACCCGATTCAAGACCGGTATCCCGAGATACCACACATTGCTCTTTTGGCCCATTCTTTTCCTGCTGCTGTTCTCAACCGGCGGCAGGGTAACGTCGGCAGCCGATTTTGATTTCCTGCGCCAGGTAACCAGGAAGGAATACCCGCACGCTCACGTGGTCCTGGCCCGGGAAAATGAGCTTATCCGCTACCAGCATTCCGGCCAGTCGCGTTCCGAGGACGAAATATTCTTAACCATTCTGGACGAACAGGGAAAGCGGGAACAGGCGGTCCAGACCTTTCAGGTCAATCGTTCTTACAGCCGGCTGGAGATTCCCCTGGTGGAAGTTATCAAGGCCGACGGGAAGCGGGTGCCCATCGACGTGGCCGCCAACTCCAGGGAGGATACTTCCAGCCGCAACACCAGGATGAACATCTACAACCCAAACCAGAAGGTGATCAAGATCTACATCCCGGGGCTGGAAATTGGCGATACCATCCACTACCGCACCGTGCGTGAACGGTTCAAGCCGATCATCCCCAACCATACCTACGGCATGGTCCTGGGCCAGTACTTTTTCCCGGTGCATTCCTACCATTTTACCCTGGTCGGGCCGGCGGACATGCCCATGCACTGTCTGGTCAAGGACCGCATAGACGGCTGCGTCTCCCATCAGGAAAAGACAAAAAAAGGCCTGACCACCAGGAAGTGGGTGTTCAGCCGGGTCCCTCCCGTGGTTCCCGAGCCGTCCATGCCCCCGATCAGCCAAGTGGCCATGAGGCTCCTGTTTTCCTCCCTGGATTCCTGGGAAGCCATTTCCCGCTGGTATTTCAACCTGGTGGAACCCAAGCTGCAGCCAACTCCCGAAATGGCAGCCATGGTGAAGAAATTGACCGCCAGCCTGGACAGCCGGGCGGACAAAATGGCGGCCATATATTATTTCGTCGCCCAGCAGGTCCGTTACATGGGCATCACCGAAGAATCCAACCGGCCGGGATTTGAACCGCACCAGGTCGGCCTGACCTTCAGCCGCCGCCACGGCGTCTGCCGGGACAAGGCGGCCCTGCTGGTCAGCATGCTGCGCCTGGCGGGCATGGAAGCCAACCCGGTGCTGATCAGCGTCGGCGACAAGCTGGACCGGGAAATTCCCCTGCCCTATTTCAACCATGCGATTACGGTGGTCAACGACGAGCAGGGACACCCCGTTCAGTTCATGGACCCGACGTCGGAAACCAGCCGCCAGTTTTTTCCCGACTACGAGCGGGACGCCTCCTACCTGATTGCCGACCGCCGGGGCAGCACCCTGAAGCTTACCCCGCCGGCGGCCCCGGAGGCCAACCGGTTTTCCCTGGTCATTGATGACCGGCTGAATCCGGACGGCAGCCTTAACGGCCGGATAACCGCTACTTGCCGGGGGTTTGCCGATACGGTCATGCGCTCCCTGCTTATGCGGCGCAGCCGGGAGGAACAGCATGACTTTCTCGAACAGATGATCCTCCGCCGGCGGCCCGGGATCCGGGTGGACAACCTCAGCTGGTCGGACCCCGCCGACCGCGGCACCCTGTTCACCTTTTCCTGCACCTTTACCCTCCCTCAAGCCATCCGTTCCATCAATGACGGCGAGGGCCTGCTGCTCCCTCTTTCCAACATGGCCGACCCCGGAATCCTGGACCGCTGGATCCTGGCCAAGGCCGACATGACCAGCAGGAAATACCCCCTGCGGCTGGGATACACCTACCAGACCGTGGTTGAAGAACGGATGTCGGGAATAAAGCAGCTGAAAAAGATCAGCTTCCCGGCCCGGGTAAACCTGGACAGCAGCTTTTTCACCTGCCGGACAACCTATGCCCTGGCTGAAGATGACCTGTTGATCATCACCAATGTCTTTTCAATCAAAAAGCTGGAAATACCGGCAGCCGAATACCATCAGCTGACCGCCCTGCAACACGACCGGAACAACGAGACCCTGCTGCCCATCGTGGTTGACAAAAGGTAAAATCACTGGCAATAAGGGAAAACTTTTAGCTCAGCTTTTAAACTTGATTTCAAAAACGGCTGGAATTTTTTTAGGATGTTCCGGCATGGCTCTCGCTCATTCTCGCCGGCCGTCCATGGCCGGCTC
>JAOZRP010000607.1 GCA_029940125.1 bacterium | reverse complement strand
GCCAGCCGGGGCCGATTGATGAAAATCCGTGAGAACATCGCTTATTTCCCCCTGGTTCCGGCCGCTGGTTTATCGGCGTCAATGCGCACGATTTGCCCCGGTTTGACTTTTTGAATGCCCTGGACAATGACTTTTTCGCCGGCTTTCAGCCCTGATTTCACCGCCCATTTCGTTCCTGTTTCCACGCCGATGACAATCGGGCGGCTGGCAACCTTGTTCTGATCGTCCACAACCAGTACGGAGCATCCCTGCTGGCTGATGACAACGGCGGCCTGGGGAACGACGGGCATGGGATTCGGTTGGGTCCTGCTGATCAGCGTGGTTACATACAGGCCCGGCATCAGCAGCCCGTCCGGGTTTTTAAACCAGGCCCAGACCGTAATGGTCCCGGTGCTGACGTCCACCTGGTTGTCGACAAAGTCCACCAGGCCGCTTTCCCGATAGAGGATGCCATTTGCCATCCGGATGCGGGGATGCAGCAGGGGGTTTTTTCCGTCTTTTCCCGCGTCGTGGAGGGCTGCCTGGATTGCCGGCAGGTCGTTTTCACTGATGGGATAAGCGACCCGGATGGGATTGATCTGGACGATGTGGGCCAGGGGGCCGGAACCAAGGTTGACCAGGTTCCCCTTGGTGTAGGCGGTGCGGCCGATGCGGCCGCTGATCGGGGCTTTGATAATGGTGTAGCTCAGGTCCAGTTCGGCCAGCTTCAGACTGGCTTTTGCTTCTTCCAGTTCCGCTTTTGCCTGGAGCTCCTCGGCGATGGCGTTGTCCATGTCAGTGGCTCTTATGCTTTCCGGTCGGGTCGCCCGCAGTCGCTGAAGCCGCTGACTGGTTTTTTGCAGGATCGCCTCGGCCTGGTCAACCCGCGCCGTGCAGATATTGACCTTGGCTTCGTATGGCGCCGGTTCGATGATGTAGAGAACTTCGCCGGCCGTGACCAGGTCTCCCTCTTTGAACCTTACCTGCTCAATGAATCCTTCAACCCGGGCGCGAAGATCAACCTGCTGGATGGCCTCCACGTGACC
>JAOZRP010000282.1 GCA_029940125.1 bacterium | reverse complement strand
CCGTTACTGTGCCATCGGTTTTCAAGACATTATTATAGTTGTTACGAGTTCATCAGCTGTTGGTTGCTGTTCGTTTAGCCGGCCACAAGCCTGCCGGTGGCTGATGCATGCAGGCATGGATCGTGCCGGGCGGTCGTCAAGCCCGGGAGCGCAGATCTTCATACACCTTTCCATAGAGTTCCCGGGCCTCGGACGGGGAAAATTGATCTCCCATCCAGAGAAGGAAGCTTCTCCTGGCCTGGGAGATCAGCATGTCCAGACCGTCAAGCCGCCGCCATCCCGCCGGTGATTTTTTGCCGGCGGCGGCGGGACCGTAGTTGATGGTGTAGTACGTCGCCGAACCGCGGCGGTGCCGCAGCCACCGGGGCGGGTCGAAGGGCATCGTTCCCGGCAGGGTGTCGATAATCAATGCCGGGATTTCTTCCTCCAGCCGCCGGTAGTCGTCCTGAAAAAAATCTTCGAGCCGCCGGGCCGTAAACCGGCTGGCGGGAAAGTGGCGGTTGAAACGCTCGGCCAGTGCCGCGGCTTTCTCAAATGTTCGGTTGAAGATTTCGATTTCTTTACAATTTTTTTCTCCCAGGGCGTAGAGAATCGCCCTGGCGGAGCCGCCGCCGCCGAGGACGGCCACCCGGCAGTCCTCTACCTTGAGCCGGTGTTGTTCCAGGGAGTCGGCGAAGCCGCTCCAGTCGGTATTGGCGCCCAGCAGCTGCCCGCTGCGGACGATGATGGTGTTGACGGCCCCGATCTCGGCGGCGGCCCCGTCCAGCCGGTCAAGGAAGGGAATGATCGCCGCCTTGTAGGGAATGGTGACATTCGCGCCGTGGATGTTCAGGGCCCGCAGCCCGGCAGCCGCTTCCCCCAGTCGGGAGTTCTCTACCGGGAAGGGCAGGTAGACGGCATTGATCCCGGCCCGATGAAAGACGGTGTTATGAATGGCGGGTGAGAGTGAATGGTCAATCGGTTTTCCGACAATGCCGTAAATTACTGTTTCGCCGGTGATATCTTTTCTCATGGGATGGGCTCCTCCATAATTTATTTAATGATATTAAGCTATTATGTTTGCGGCTCTCAAACGCTCGTTATTGTACGATATTGTGATAAACCGCGCAAGAAAAAATGGTTATAAAATATTGTTTTTTTTCTTGACATCCATGGATCAATGTTTTAGTAATTCCTGTTAAGGTTCATGAAAACATCGTGTGAACCTGATTTCCCTTTGCCGGAAGCCTGGTACGCCGGAGCATGTCAATCAGGAAAGGAGGTGGAGTATTCTTAAGGGTGCAAGGGTATGGGCTTCTGTTTACGGTCGATTGTTCTCTTATACTATTTTTTTGGTCTATTCTGAAAGGGGAATATAACTTTTTGGAGGAGGAGCAGTAATTATGGCTAACAGCAACGATGATAAATATTATGTCAATTTTTTCCACCCCCAGGGAGAGTTTCAAAAAACCGAGGTCCGCTACATCTGGATTATGCTGATCATCTGGGCAGTGGGAACTTTCGGTTTCCAGATCCTGCTGCGGATGGTGCAGGAAAACGCCGTTGGTGAAAGCTTCCTGACCCGCATGCGTTTCCTGGGCTTCCCGTTCCATTACTGGTGGACCGGTCAGTTCATGATCATTGTCTACATCCTGCTGTGCATCTGGTTCAACATCCTGATCGATGGACTGGAAGACCGGCTGGGTAAAGCTGACGTTTAGCGCGTGAGACTGTGCAGCTGATTTCGGATTTATTACAATTCTTTCTTGAGGGGGTACATTATGGGAGTACAAACTGGATTTAAGCTGGGACCGGCAATTATTCTTGCCATTATCCTGATTGCTTTTGTCGGTATCGGTGTGGGCCACAAGGCCAAGGACCAGGACGACTACTGGGCGGCCGGCCGCGGCATTGGTCGGATGGGTGCCGGCGCTGCCATCGCCAGTAACTGGATGAGTGCGGCCAGCTTCCTCGGCATGGCCGGTCTGCTGTATATGAAGGGCTACTTCGCCCTGGGTTATGTCCTCGGCTGGACCGGCGGCTACGTCATGCTGCTGGTGCTGATGGCCGGGCAGATCCGCCGCTTCGGCAAATACACGGCTGCCGACTTCATCGGTGACCGCTATGAGTCAAACGGCGCCCGCGTTATCGCCGCTCTGACCGCGATCATCATTTCCTTAACTTACGCCATCGCCCAGTACAAGGGCATCGCCCTGATGTTCAGCTGGGTTTTCGGTTTCAACTATGCCACCTCGGTTTTTGTTGGTACCGGCGTCGTTCTGGCCTACATCATCATTGCCGGTATGCTCGGGGCGACCAAGAACATGCAGTTCCAGTATGCCGTCATCATCACCGCCTTTATCTTACCGCTGATCTTCATCGCCAAGAAACTGGGCTATTTCTACCTGATCCCGGAAATCGGCTACGGGTCTGCGGTGTACGACCTGGGGGCTAAATACGGCCAGAACTATGCCGCTCCCTGGGGCATTACCGACACCTATCACTGGATCGCCCTGTGCTTCACCCTGATGGTGGGCACTGCCGGTCTGCCGCACGTGCTGTCACGCTTCTACGTTGTTCCCAACACCCGTGACGCCCGCTGGTCGGTGGTCTGGGGCCTGTTCTTCATCGGCCTGCTCTACTGGAGTTCTCCTGCCTATGCCGCTTTCGCCCGCGTTATGGCTGCCAAAGCCGGCATGATTCCGCAGAAGAAGCTGGCTGACGCCATCGTCGTGCTCGCGGCTGAAAGAGCCGGCCTGCCGCAGTGGTTCTGCGGCTACCTGGCTGCCGGTGCGATTTCCGCCGCCTTCTCCACGGTTTCCGGCCTCCTGCTGGCTGCCGGGTCCGCGGCGTCCCATGACATCTATTACCGGGTCATCAATCCGGATGCCTCTGAAGGCTCACGGATGATGGTTTCCAAACTTGGCGTTTTCATTCTTGGCCTGATCGTTATTGTCTTCGCCTTGAAGCCGTTTGCCCTGATCGCCCAGATCGTGGCCATGGCCTTTGCCATCGCCGGTAACACCATCTTCCCGACCTTCCTGCTCGGGGTCTGGTGGAGCCGATCCAACAAGTACGGCGCCATCGCCGGCATGCTGGTCGGCCTTGTCCTTACCGCCTTCTTCTTTTTCTGGGGCAAGGGGGCCGGCAAGGGTACGTTACTGTCAAGCCTGATTCCTTTCACTTCATCCTCGCTGATCCTGATGCCGACGGCGTTGATCGTCAACATCGTGGTTTCCATGGCCACTCCGCCGCCTTCGGAAGACATCCGCAGGTTCCTCTGCGAGCAGGTGCATGGGATCAAATTTGATTAGCAGGATGGTTTAACAACTTTCATGTTTAACCGGGAGGAAGGGGCGGCAACGCCCCTTCCTTATTTTTTTTCTGCCGCGGGGGCGAAAAAAAGAAGCAGAAAGAAAGGGATTTTATCTAAAAGAAGAGAAAAAATAGTGGACAGATTCCAGTTTTTATGAAAAACAGCGGTTAGTTTTCAACGACGAAAAAATAGGGGACAGACCCCGATTTTTTAAAGGCAGCAGTTAGCTTTCAGCCGTTAGTGCCTTACCCCTTGAAAGGCTGTCACTCTTTTCAGTACCCCCTTGAGGGGTATAAAAAACAAGAAATTGTCGG
>JAOZRP010000281.1 GCA_029940125.1 bacterium | reverse complement strand
ATCATCTCCATCCCCAGGAGGGCGGCGCCGTAGGCCCCGACAACCTGGGGATTGTCCGGCACCATAAGTTCAACTCCGAGCCCCTCTTCCAGGCTTTTGACCATCCCGGGATTGCGGGCCACGCCGCCAGTAAACGCCAGGGGAGTCTTCAAACCCAGCTTTTTGACCATGCTGATCACCCGGCGGGCCATAGCCTGATGCACCCCCAGGGCAATCTCCGGGACCGGACTGCCGGCGGCAATCAGGGAGATCACTTCCGACTCGGCAAACACCGTACAGATGCTGCTGATCTCCGTACCCTGTCCGGCCTCCAGGGCGCAATTCCCCAGTTCCGGCAATTCCAGGTGCAGGGTCTGGGCCATGACGTTGAGAAATTTACCGGTCCCGGCCGCGCACTTGTCATTCATGGCAAAATCCAGCACCCGGCCCTCATCGTCCACGTGGATCACCTTGCTGTCCTGTCCGCCGATGTCAATCAGCATCCTGATGCCGGGGAAGCAGGCCGCCGCCCCCCGGGCATGACAGCTGATTTCGGTTAGCTGGCGGTCAGCAAAGGGAATATTGCGCCGGCCGTAGCCGGTGCCGACCACGATGCCAATCCTCCCGGCCTCCAGACCGGATTTCTGCAGCAGCTGCTCAAAAACCCCGGCAGCCGTCTCCCGGTGGTTCGGCCGGGTCGGCACCTCCACCCAGAACGCCAGCCCGCCGCTCCCGTCAACCAGCACCGCCTCGGTGGACATGGAACCGACGTCGATGCCGCAGGCGCAGCTTTCCATTACGCCCCCTCCCCGGCAGCCGGCTGAGTAAGGTCAAGCTCAATGCGCACCATGTCATCCTCGCGGCCGGTAATCCTGAAGCCAAATTTTTTGCTGAAACGCAGCATTTTGATATTGTCTGAAAGCACCAGTCCGTAAATGCTTTTCAGCCGGCGGTCCCTGGCAATCTCAATAAGTTTTTCCATCAGGATGGCCGCCACGCCGCTCTGCTGCCATTCATCCGCCACCACGATGGCAAACTCATGCTCGTTGCTGTGGGCATAGTACACCAAGCGGTTGACGCCAATGGTCACCTCCCGTCCATCCTGCTCCACTACCGCAATAATCGCTATTTCCCGATCATAGTCGATCTGGGTAAAACGGCTCATCTGCTGGTCGTCAAGTTCCTTTTCATAGGAAAAAAACCGGTAGTAGCTGGTTTGACGGGAAAGAGAAGAAACAAAGGCATAATGGGCCTCGGCATCTTCCGGGCGGATCGGCCGGACCAGGACCTTGGTTCCATCACGCAGCACGGCATGGAACTCGTATTGGTTCGGATAGGGAGTGGTCGCCAGGTGTTCAGGAGCAACCAGGCCCCGGTCCTGCAGCACCACCTTGACGTCCACCACCTGGAAGCGGCCGTCATGGAACATCAAAGGATCGACGTCAATTTCCAGCAACTGGGGAAAATCAACCACCAGTTGAGAAAGCCGGACCAGGATTTCCTCCAGTTTTTCCAATTCGAAAGGCAGCCATTGACGGCAGGAATGCAGCCAGCTTTTCTCAATCAGCTTCCCGGCCAGCAAACGGTTCAAGGGCGGTAGGATAACCGCTTCATTTGCCCTCATTCTAGCCGACAAACCACACATGCCCAGGAATATATAGGGGCCGAATTCCCGGTCGGTACGCGTTCCCAAATGCAAATCAATAGCTCCCGGACCGATCATTTTCTGCACGGTAAAACCGTGGTCCCCGGACAGTCCATTGGCAGCTTCCAGGGCCATCCAGGCCCGAGCCAGGGCATCCCGGTCAGACAAACCCAAGCGAACACCCTGGAAGTCACTCCGGTAATAATGAGCCGGGTCATTGTTTTTCAGGACCACCGGATAACCGATGGCAGCCGCCTGTTCCACCGCTTCCGCAAAACTGCGGACCACCCGGGTTTCGTTGACCGGCAGGCGGTAGGCCTCCAGGATTTCCTTGCCGGCCGATTCGCTGAGCCGCCGGGGCTCCTTGCCGCTCCACGAAGCAATCAAATCCTCAGCCTGATGGTAGTCATACTCAATCGCCCGGCTGAACCGCGGCGGCACTACCACCACCTTCTTCAACTTGGCGTAATAGCGCATGCCGTAGAAATAAGCATTCACCGCGTCTTCGACACTGAAGAAGATGCTGGTACCCGCATCTTCCAGCTCAATGGCCCGGGCGGCGTGATCACCCCGGTTGCCAAGCCAGATATACATCATCTTGACCCGCTGCTCGGCAGCGGTTTTTCGCACCTCGTTGATAATCAGGGTCGGGTCCAGCCAGCCGCTCAAAATCATCACTACCATCATGGTGTCAAAATTACCCTCGACCAGCGACAACTCGATGACGTCAATGAAGCGGCGGCTGTCCGCCGCATTGGAAATGCAAATGGGATTCAAGCCGCCGGAATAGGGTTGAAAATCCTTCTGCAGGCGGTCCTGCAGATTATTAGGCAGGACGGCAAGGGGCAGCTGCCGATCTAACAGGCTGTCAACCACCAGGACCCCCACCCCGCCGGAGTTGGTAATCACCCCCAGGTTCTCCCCCGCAGTCAGGCTCTGCGGCGACAGGGATACCCCGGCAGCCAGCAGCTCGTCAATGGTCTGCACCCTGATCACCCCGGCCCGGCGCAGGGCGGTATCATACACATGATCATCGCCGGCACTGTAGCCGGTATGTTTTTGCACGACTTCCCGGGCCAGGTCGCTTTTCCCCCCTTTGATGGCCACGATTGGCTTGACCATGGAAACCGAGCGGCAGGCGCTGAGAAACTTCTTTACGTCATGCAGATTCTCAATATACAGCAGGATGCCGCGGACATTGTATTCCCAGCCCAGGTAATCAATAATATCCCCGAAATCGATATCGGCCAGTGATCCAAGGCTAACCACATGGCTGAATCCCACACCTTTCTTGGCCGCCAGATCAAGGATGGAAGAAATAATCGCCCCGCTCTGTGAAATCAGCGCCATGTGCCCGTCTGCCGGTGCTGCTTCAAAAAAAGAGGTGTTGAACCGGCGGCCGGGAACAATCAGACCAAATGATTTGAAACCCAGAAGGCGAATACCGTTTTTTCTGGCGGCGGCAATGATTTCCTGCTCATGCGCATCGCTTTCAGCCGCTTCCCGTCCCCGGGTAATAATCATATTTTTCACCCGGCATTTGCCGCCGGCGGCCAGAACGGCGGGAATTTCCGTCAGGGGCAGGGAAACAATCAACAGATCGATATCCGCCGGCGCTTCATCAAGGCTGCCGTAGCATGGCCCATAATTCCTGAACCAGCAATTCCGCCCCTGGCATCCTTCCAGGTTAATCATTACCACGTGCTTTTCCTGGCATGACTTCAGGTTTTCGTACACCACCTCTTCCAAGCATGAATGACAGTCATAGCGGCCAAGCAGACCGATGGTTTGGGGATTGAAAAGATGATCGAGATTGTAGATACTCATGGCACAATTATATTTTTCCGCGCTAAGCGAGGATTTTTCAACTCTTAACGCAACAGGTGTTTTTCATATAATTAAACTTCTAACGCGAGTTTAACGCCCGCAACCCAAATCAGGGTATCAGGATGTTCCGGCATGGCTCTCGCTCATTCTCGCGGCACATCGTGT
>JAOZRP010000606.1 GCA_029940125.1 bacterium | reverse complement strand
CTGAAAGCTGACGGCTGATCGCTGAAAAAGAAACGCTTCCGGATGAACACTCATTGGCAAAGATGTTGTTATTAAAGCATCAGAATGCGGGGACAAACCCCACAACTCAAACGGGCCTTTCCGGCCCGCAAATAAGTACTCTTATCAGAACATTTTCTTGTTTTTCAAACAAGAAAATAACCTGTAAGGTACTAAAATCAAGCCTTTCCTGTCTGGCAACGGTTGACCAGGGTGCCGATACTTTCAATGGAAACACTGACCTGATCCCCATCCCGCAGATAGACGGAAGGCTCCCGGAAAACGCCAACCCCCGACGGCGTTCCGGTCAGGATCACGTCGCCGGGGAAAAGGGTGAAATGCCGGGACAGGAAGCTGACCAGGAAGGCAACGGAAAAAATCATCTGCCCGGTATTGCTGCTCTGCATAATTTCCCCGTTCACCCGGCAGCTGATGTCCAAGGCCTGGGAATCAGGGATGTCGTCGGCGGTGACAATCCAGGGACCCAGAGGGCAAAAGGTATCCAGGGATTTCCCCCGCACCCACTGCCCATCCCCGAACTGCAGGTCCCGGGCGCTGACATCGTTGGCACAGGTGTAACCAAAAACCGCCCCGAGGGCTTCACTTTCAGAAACGCAGGAAATCCTTCTACCGATAATGACCGCCAGCTCCGCCTCAAAATCCACTTTTTTTGTCACCTCCGCATCCCAGCAGACCGGCTGCCGGTGGGCGGCAAGGCTGTTGGGAAACTTGGCGAAAACCAGCGGGGTCTTCGGCAGCTCGGCCTTGCCTTCCCTGGCATGATCCCGATAATTGAGACCGATGGCGATAATTTTCGAGGGCCGGCTGACCGCCGGGGCCCAGGACACCGCCTCCAGATCCACAACCTCGTCCTTCACCAATGCCGGTTGACCGCTGCTGATGAAATCCACCAGGTCGCCGGCAAAATCCAGCGGCCGCAGCCGATTGCCTTCCACCAAGCCCAGGCGGATATACCTTTCCCGGTCATAAAATTGAGCTATCTTCATCGC
>JAOZRP010000280.1 GCA_029940125.1 bacterium | reverse complement strand
GGATCAATCAGGAAGGAATCGGCGGTCATGTGGGAGATGTTCAACTGCTTGGCAATGGCCTTGATAATCTGCTCTTCGGTGGTAAAACCGAGATTCATCAGGGCCTGCCCCAGGCGGATGTTTTCCCGTCGGCTCTTGTCCAACGCCTCCAGCAGTTGAATGTTGGTAATCAAACCTTCGTCGAGCAGGACGTCACCCAGCCGTTTTCTGGTCGTAAAACTCATGAGAATCCTTATATCTTTATTGGGGTCACATCTTAAATTAAGTATTCGGTTTCCGAATACTCATAAGATGTGACCCCAACGACCCTTTTTACATTTTTCGACAGAAAAACCCTAGAGTTTACCAAAAAATGATGATTGTCGTAGTCAGCACCATCTTTCCCGGCTTGACATCACCATTTTTTCCGTTTACAAGGATGAGAGCAAGGCTCTTTCTATTGATGACTGCAAGGCATCGCCTGCTTTGAGCCATCAACTGTTAGTCTTAGCTGTTAGTTCAATGATTACGGCATGTTTGCTGCTCCAGGAAGCTGCCACCCTCAAACCGCCTGCAAGAAACGGGAACCTAAAGGTAGGGTAATGAACAATCGCCTGCTGCTTGTTGATGACGAGTCTGAAATCCGGGAACTGGCAATCGATTTCTTCAGCGGCGCCGGCTACCATCTGGACCTGGCCACCAGCGGCAATGAAGCGATCGCCCGGCTGAAAAAGCAGGACTACGATGTGGTGATCACCGACCTGATCATGCCCGACGGAGACGGCAGAAAGGTGGTTTCCTGGGTTGTGGAAAACAAACCGTTCATGGGCGCCGTGGTCATGACCGGATACGGCAGCGTTGAGTCGGCCGTCAGCCTGATGAAAATGGGAGCCGCCGACTACATCCTCAAGCCTTTCATGCTTGACGAGCTGAAGGTGGTCATCGACCGCTGCATCAGCAACATGGGGCTCAGGGAGGAAAACCGCCTGCTGCAGGAAGCCTACGCCCGGATGCAGGAAGTCAAGAACATGAAGGAAAAGTTCCTGGCCCTGACCAGCCACGAGCTTAAAACCCCGGTCACCATCCTCAACACCATGCTGGGCTTCATCGAGCAGAAAACCGATTCTGAATGCGGCATCAGGGAACAGCTGGCCCTGATGAAAAAGACCGTCGGCAACCTGACCGAAACCATCACTGAAATGCAGCAGCTGGCCCAGTCCCAGGAAGACACCATTCCCATGCACTACCAGGAAGTCAACCTATTTAACCTCATTGACGAGGTGGTCCGCGACATTAAGCTGCTGGCCGCGGACCGGCAGCTGGAAATAACCGTCAACCGGCAGGAAGGCGAGGATGCTTTTCTCGTGGTCGACGCCGAGAAGATTCGCCGGGTGCTGTTCGAACTGCTGCAGAACGCGGTCAAGTTCACTCCCGACCAGGGGTCGATCACGGTGGGCATCAGCCGCGAAGCGGCGGAGGATGACAAACTTCCCAGGATGCTGATCCACATTGCCGACACCGGCATCGGCATCGCGCCCGCCGACCATGAAAAGATTTTTGAAAAATTCTACAAGATCCAGGACGCCCATTCTCACCACAGCTCGGCATCAGCCTTTCTCGGCGGCGGCCTGGGCATCGGCTTGTCACTGGCCAGAAACCTGGTGGAAATCCAGCAGGGACGCATCTCCCTGACCAGCGACTACGACAACGGCTCCACGTTCACCATCTCCCTGCCCTGTCGGGAATCAATTCCCTCCCGGTAATCCACACCATGCATACCTCGATTATGAGCGCCTCCCTGCAGGGCATTGAAGCGGTAGCCATTGAGGTTGAGATTGACGTGTCTACCGGCCTGCCGGGGATGACCATCGTCGGCCTGGCCGACCATGCCATCCGTGAAAGCCGGGATCGGATACGGGCGGCAGTCAAGAATGCCGGCTACCCTTTTCCCAACCGGCGGATTACCGTCAACCTGGCCCCGGCGGATTTGAGAAAGGAAGGAACGACCCTTGACCTTCCCATTGCCGTCGGCATTCTGGCCACCGGGGCGGAGGCCGCCGATCTGCTCCCCTGGCTGCAGAACTACCTGTTTGTCGGCGAGCTTTCCCTGGACGGTTCGGTCAAGCCGGTGCGGGGCTGCTTGCCCATCGCCCTGCTGGCCAAAAGGGAGGGCTACCGGGGCATTGTCCTGCCCCGCAACAACGCCGCCGAAGCGGCGGTCATTGACGGCATCGAAATCATCGGCGTTGAAAACATCCAGGAAGTCATGGGATTGGTTGGCGGGGAACAGGAAATCAAACCCTGCGAACACCGGCCGATTCAACCAGGCGTCAGACCGGCAGCCGACATTGACTTCGCCGAGGTGCGCGGCCAGCAGCACGCCAAGCGGGCCCTGGAAATTGCGGCTGCCGGCGGTCACAACCTGCTGTTCATCGGCCCGCCGGGATCCGGCAAATCCATGCTGGCCAAGCGGCTGCGCACCATCCTGCCGCCCTTAAGCTTTGACGAAGCCATCGAAACCACCATCATTCACAGCGTCGCCGGCACCGTGCCCGAGGGCGAGGGCATCATCACCGAACGGCCTTTCCGCCATCCCCACCATACCATTTCGGACGCGGCCCTGGTCGGAGGCGGCAACCCGCCGCGCCCGGGGGAAATCTCCCTGGCCCACCACGGGGTCCTGTTCCTGGATGAACTGCCGGAGTTCCGCAAAAACGTCATCGAAATGCTTCGTCAGCCGCTGGAAGATCAGCGCGTCGTCATTGCCCGGGCCAAGGGCAGCGCCTCGTTTCCGGCCTCCTTCATCCTGGTGGCGGCCATGAATCCCTGCCCCTGCGGCCATTATGGCGACGACCGGCACGAATGCACCTGCACCCTGCCCCAGATCCAGCGATACCGGGCCAGAATCTCCGGACCGCTGCTGGACCGCATAGACTTGCATGTGGAGGTGCCGGCGGTGCCCGCCGAAGAGCTGCTGACGGCAAAAACCGGCGGAGAGCGGTCAGCCGTTATCAGGGAAAGGGTGACGGCGGCCCGGAAGCGGCAGGAGCAGCGGTTTGCCGGCCAGCCGATCTTCCACAACGGGGCGATGGGAGAAGCGAAGATCAGGAAGTTCTGCCGGCTGGATGAACAGGGAAAAAAGCTGGTGGAGCAGGCCATCAGCCAGCTGGGATTGAGCGCCAGGGCCTACAGCCGGATTCTGAAAGTGGCCCGTACCATCGCCGATTTGGACGACAGCCGGAACATTCAGGCCAAGCATTTGGCCGAGGCCATCCAGTACCGCAGCCTTGACCGCCGCATGGCCCTCTAAAAACGTCATCTTCCTTGTTACGCGGCAACCTTCGTTGATGGCTTCGTAACAACTCCATCTTCATCGTTACGCGGCAACCTTCGTCATTGCAACGTACCGTGTAAGTACGCTTCATTCCTCAGGTTTTGCCTGCCTCGAATATGACGTTTTTAGAGGGCCATGAAATCATTGGGGATGAGTAGAGCGTACATTGATACATGAGTGTTTCCGGATGAATACGAATGTGAGTGACGCTCACCCGACAAGGATGTTCGGGCTTGGCTCGCAGCGGGTTTGGGCGCCGAACGAATCACCAGGACGGTGATTCGCGGCGGACGCCTCGGAGCCGGCCAT
>JAOZRP010000279.1 GCA_029940125.1 bacterium | reverse complement strand
TTTACGAGGCAAGGACAACCCGATGGTAGCGCTTTTTGCCGGCCCGCAGCATCAGCTGCCCGCCGGCAAAATCATCGGGGGTGATTTCGCGGTCCGCCGCCACCCGGGCATCGTTGCAGTAGCCGCCGCCCTGCTGCAGCAGGCGCCGGGCCTGTCCCTTGGAGGCGCAGAGGCCGGTTTTCAGGAAAAGCTCCACCAGGGTAACGCCCTTCTCCAGCTCCTGTTTGCTGAGCGTCGTCTGGGGCAGGGAATCGGTTGAGTCGGAGAGGTTGATGCTCGTAATGGCCGACGAGGTTTTGACCCGGTTGTCCGGGTCGGCGGCGCCGAACTGCCTGACGGCGGCCTGGTAGGCTTCGGCGGCCTTTTGGTGACCGTGGACCATGGCCGTAACTTCGAAGGCCAGGATCTCCTTGACCCGGTTTATGTGCTGGTCTTTAAGCTTCTCCAGGTCGGCAATTTCTTCCAGCGGCAAAAAAGTAAACAGCCGCAGGAGCCGGCCGGCTTCCCCGTCTTCACAGTTGCGCCAGAACTGGTAAAAGTCATAGACGGAGGTGCGCTTTTCATCCAGCCAGACCGCCCCGGCCGCGGTTTTGCCGAATTTTTCGCCGCTGGCCGTGGTCAGGAGGGGAAAGGTGATGCCGTAGGCTTCCTTGCCCTCCAGGCGGCGGATCAGCTCAATGCCGGCCACGATATTGCCCCATTGGTCCTGGCCGCCCATCTGGATGGTGCACTGGTAGTCCCGGTGCAGGATATGGAAGTCATATGCCTGCAGCAGCATGTAGTTGAATTCAATAAACGACAGGCCGCTTTCCAGGCGCTGCCGGTAGGATTCGGCGGTCAGCATGCGGTTGACGCTGAAGTGGCGGCCGATATCCCGGAGAAAATCGATATAGGTCAGTTTTTCCAGCCAGTCGGCGTTGTTGACCAGCAGCCCCTGGTCGTCTCCCAGCTTGAGGAAACGTTCCAGTTGCCGGCGGATTCCCACCCCGTTTTGATCAATGGCTTCCCGGGTCAGCAGTTGACGCATTTCGGTTTTGCCGCTGGGGTCGCCGACCATGGCGGTGCCGCCGCCGAGAACGGCGATGGGACGATGGCCGGCCCGTTGCATGTGCATCATGGCGACGATGGGAATCAGGCTGCCTACGTGAAGGCTGTCGGCAGTGGGGTCAAAACCGATATAAAAAGTTTGGGGGGAGGCGGCCAGCTTTTCCTGCAGTTCCCGCTCGTGGGTTGCCTGGTAAATGAAGCCGCGATCTTCCAGCTGACGGTATACCTGTGAGGCCATGGCGTTTGCTAGTCCATTTCCAGGATCTGCTTGGCCTGCCGCAGGCGGTTGTTGCCTTCCTTGAACTGGATCATGGCGGCCTGGATCAGTTCAACCAGGTCTTCCCGGCCCGCTTTTTTCGCCTGGGCGGCCCATTTCTTGTAGTCTTCCTGGTGGCTTTCGTTGTGTTCGATCCAATGGGCCAGCAAAAGGTCCATTTTCTGGTCAAAAGTCATTTCCTGGTGCTCGCCGCAGGAATGGCAATGGCCGTGATTGCCGCAGGGGGTGCTGTGATCATGATGTTCATGCATGGTTTTACTCCTTTGTGCTTTTCTGTTCGTCGGCTATTTTCAGGTACGAAACGCCGATATCCTGTTCGTCTTTCAGGCTGTCTATTCGCAGGATGTATTGATGGGGGATGCAGATGAAATTGACCTTGGCAAATTCTTTGCGCAGGGCGTCATCCTCCGGTGAGATGATCAGCCGCTCCTGGTCTTCAAAAATAAAATCGGACACCTCGACAAAACCAAACATCTCCGATTCGCCGATGCTGCGGGCCAGCAGGGAATAACTGCGATTGCCGGTTTTGAACTGGACGCGATAAATATGTTTTTTCTTGCTGCTCATGGGGAAAATAATCCGTGATTGCCGCCGGAGAAAATTTTTATTCTCCGGCCGAATAATCGCTCAGCCGGAGAAAATAATCGCCCCCTTGGTTATCAGTAAACGGAAAGAATTGCAAGTGCTTCCTTGCCGGCGGAAAACGGTTTCCGCCGTTCGATTCCGGTGTTCTGCGGGCAACGCGGTCGGGGGGGTAGGCGGCGGGTTCAAGAAGGTTTTTTTCGGCTTCGACTGCGGCGGTCGCGGCTGCGGCCGCGATGATTGCCGGACGATCTGCCGGCTGGTTTTTTGCCCATTGGCTTTTTCCCGGACGACTGACGTTTCCGCGGCCGCCTGATGTCAGTAAGGAAATCGTCGTTTTCCGCCCAGAGGACCTCAATTTTTCCCACCAGGGCTTCGATAGGCTCCAGGAAAAAGGCGTCGTCTTCACTGGCCAGGGAAATTGCCTTGCCGCTGGCTCCCACCCGGGCGGTTCTGCCGATGCGATGGACGTAGTCTTCAGCATCCTGGGGCAGGTCAAAGTTGAACACGTGGGTGACGTTGTCGATGTGCAGACCCCGGGAGGCGACGTCGGTAGCCACCAGGATGGTGATTTCCTTCTTCTTAAACCGTTCCAGGATGGACAGCCGCTTTTTCTGGGGCACGTCGCCGGTCAGGGCGGCGGCCGGATAGTTGTTGATTTTCAGGTAGTCCACCAGGATTTCAGCCATCCTTTTGGTGTTGCAGAAAACCAGGGATCTTTCCGGTTTTTCCCGGGCCAGCAGGCCGAAAAAGAGGGGAATTTTTTCCTTTTTCCCCACGTGGTAGAGACACTGCTGGACTTTTTCGGCGGCCAGCTGGTTGGGGGTGATGACAATGGAATCATTGATGTCAAGATGTTCGTAAGCCAGTTCCATCACCCGGTAGGAAAGGGTGGCGGAAAAAAGCAGGGACTGCCTTTTTTCATACGGTGAACAGCGGCGCAGGATGTAGCGCAGGTCCGGGATGAAGCCAAGGTCAAACATGCGGTCGGCTTCGTCGATGACCAGGACTTCAATGGCTTTGAGGTTGAAGATCTTTTGCTTGAGGTAGTCAATCAGGCGGCCGGGAGTGGCGATGATGATGTCAATGTCATGCTGCTTGAGCGCCTCGCGCTGCTTTTCGTAGTCAATGCCGCCGAAAATGGGTTGAACCCGCAAGCCGGTATGGGCGCCGAGCAGCTTCGCTTCCTGATGGATCTGAACTACCAGCTCGCGGGTAGGGGCCATGATCAGGGCCCGGGGCTGTTTTTTCCCCTTCGGCAGGCTTTCGGTCTGCAGCAGCCGGTTGAAAAGGGTGATCAGGAAAGTCGCCGTCTTGCCGGTTCCCGTCTGGGACTGGGCGGCAATGTTCTTTCCTTCCAGGGCGATGGGCAGGATCTTCTCCTGGACCGGCGTGCAGTTCTGGAAGCCGGCGTCTTGAATGCCCTGTAAAACCAGCGGGTCAATGGGCATCTGTGAAAACGTTGTCTGGGTAAAAACCTGTTGCAAAAATATACTCCTGAAATTATCGGGTTGACCGTTTCAGCCGCCAGACGGCACGATTGCCGATGGCGCGGGATCGATGTGTTCCTGGCTTGAGAATGAGGTGGATGGATGCCGGGGCGAAAGATGATGCTTCAGGCAAGCTGTGGTCGGGATCAGGTTTCATCAGGGGAGCCATTCACTGTGTCTTGCCCGGGTTTTTAGCAGATATGGCGGTAAAATTCAACCATTATTAATGCC
>JAOZRP010000278.1 GCA_029940125.1 bacterium | reverse complement strand
GTATTCCCGACAATTTCTTGTTTTTTGTGACAGCATTTCAGGCGTAAGGTACTAAGGAGGACTCATGAAGCGTACATTCTGGCAGCTGCTCCTGATTATTTGCATTCTTAACCTTGCCGGCTGGGCGGCCGCGGCCGGCAAGCCCTACACCATCGGCCCGGGGGACGTGCTGGAAATTTCCGTCTGGAAGGATGAAAGCCTCAGCCGGCAGCTGATCGTCCCCCCCGACGGCGTCATTTCCTTCCCGCTCATCAACGACATCGCAGTCAGCAACCTGACGGTGCCGGCCCTGCGCCAGGAAATCAGCAAGCGGCTGAACGACTTCATCCCGGACGCCACCGTTACCGTCATGCTGGTGCAGATCAACAGCCTCCAGGGCTACGTCATCGGCAAGGTCAACCGGCCCGGGCAGTTTCCCATCAACCAGGACACCACGGTCATGCAGATCCTGGCCATGGCCGGCGGCCTGAATCCCTTCGCTGCCACCAGCAAGATCTTCATCATCCGGCAGGAAAACGGCAAGTCGGTAAAAATTCCCTTCAACTACGCCGCGGTGGAAAAAGGCAAAAACCTGGAACAGAACATCACTCTCAAGCGCGGCGACGTGGTGGTGGTTCCATGATTTTTTTACTCCCCGCCACCGGCAAACGAATGGCAAGGCGTTTGGCCACGGTTGCGCTGCTGCTGGTCTTCCTGCTGCCGCTGCTGCGGCCGACGGCGGTTTGGTCGGCCGAGGTCAGCTGGCTGCCGTCCCTGTCGCTCAGGGGCGAATACGACGACAACATCGCCTTTGAAAACCGCGACGAGCTTGACGACTACCTGGCCACCATCAGCCCGTCCCTGCTTTTCAAGTATGCCAGCGAACGGGTGAAGATCAACAGCAGCCTGGCCCTGGACGTCCTGCGCTACAGCGACGAAACCGACCTGAACGACGAGTACCAGCACTACAACCTGGACGGCGAATACCAGCTGACCGAAAAGCTGGCCCTGACCGGACAGGGTTCGTTCATCAAGGACACCACCCTGGAATCGGAGCTGGAGGAAACCGGCCTGGTCAACTTTCGCGAAGACCGGCGGCGCTACACCCTGGGCGGCGGCTTCGCCTACCGCCTGTCGGAAAGAAACAGCTGGCAGCTCAACTACAACTTCGTGAAAACCAACTACGACGGCCGCGAGAACGTCGACTACGAGTCCCACACCGTCAGCGGCACCTTCCAGCACCAGCTGGCCAACATGCGCGACTTTCTCATCCTGCAGCCCTACTACACCTACTACGACTCCGACGTCAGCAAGGTGGACAACTACGGGCTGGTGGCGGGCTTCGAACACCCGTTCAGCGAAACCCTCCACCTGAGCCTGCACAGCGGCGCCCGCTACACCGAAAGCAGCTATGACCAGTGGAAGGTCCACTGGATTTTTCCTCCTTTCGTATATGAACTGGTCTCCCAGCGGGAGCACGACAACAACTGGGGCTGGCTGGCCGACTTCTCCCTGAAAAAAACCGCCGAGCGCTGGACGGCCGAAATCGGCTACGACCGCGACCTCAGCTTCGGCTCCAGCGGGGAAAGCATTGAACGCAACCGGTTTCACTTCACCGGCGACTACAAAATCAACACCCGCTTCCGGGCCCGGCTGACGACGTCCCTCTACTACACCGAATCGGACAGCGACTATTCCGACGAGGACAGCCGCTACTTCAACGTAACCCCCAGCATCAGCTACAAGCTGACCGAACGCTACTCCCTGGTGCTGGCCTATTCCTACGCGGAAACCTACGACAAGACCCTGGACAGCAATCGACACTACGACCGCAACCGGGTCTGGCTGTCCCTGGATTTTCACTTCCCCCAACTTAACAACTCATGAGGCAGAAACCATGAATGAACGGACTGAACTGCAAGATATCAAGGGGATCTTCAGAAGGCAGAAAAACATCTTCCTGGTTGCTTTTCTGGCCATTTTCATCCTGAGCGTCATCATTGCTTTCATCCTGCCCCCGGTCTACCGTTCCCAGAGCACCATCCTGATCGAGGAACAGCAGATTCCGCAGGAATTTGTCCGCACCACCATTACCAGCTACGTGGAAGAACGCCTGCAGGTGATCACCCAGCAGATCATGAGCCGGCCCCGGCTGCTGGAAATCATCAACGAGTTCAACCTCTACCCCGAGATGCGCGACCGCTTCACCACCGAGGAAATCGTCCAGAAGATGCGGGACGCCATCAGCTTTGAAATGATCAACACCGAGGTCACGGACCGGCGCACCGGCCGGCCGACCACGGCAACCATCGCCTTCACCCTGGCCTACGAGGGGGAAAACCCGGACACGGTGCAGAAAGTTGCCAACAAGCTGGCCTCCCTCTACCTGGAAGCCAACCTGAAAACCCGCGAGCAGCGGGCCAGCAACATCACCAACTTCCTGGAACAGGAACTGAAAAACCTGAAGGAAAAAATTGATGAGAAGGAATCCAAGATCAGCCAGTTCAAGCAGCTGCACGGCCAGGAGCTGCCGGAATACCGGACCATCAACATGCAGGTCCTCTCCCGCCTGAACCAGCAGCTTGACCGGATTGCCATGCAGATCCGCTCCCAGCAGGAACGCAAGATCTACCTGGAAGGGCAGCTGGCCAACATCGACCCCCTGCTGCCGGTGAAAACTGAAGAAGGCAAAACGATGATGAATCCCCGGGAGCGGCTCAAGTACCTGCGTCTGCAGCTGATCAGCCTGCAGTCCCAGCTCTCCGACAAGCACCCGGACATCAAGAAATTGAAAGGCGAGATTGCCGAGCTGGAGGCCAAGGTCGGCGACACCAACGACACCACCGCCCAGATCAAGCAGTTGAAAGACAGCGAGGGACGGCTGGCGGTCCTGAAAGGCAAGCTGGGTCCCAAACATCCCGACGTCATCAAGCTTGAGAAGGAAATCAAGCTGCTGCGCGCCCAGATTGCCAACCGAAAGTCGCGGGCCGACGTCGCCACCGCCAGCGAAAGCAATCCGGAAAACCCGGCCTACATCAACCTGAAAACCCAGATCGCCTCGGCCGAGATGGAAATCCGCTCCCTCAACCAGGAGAAAAAACGGCTGCAGGAAAAAATCAACCATTACCAGCAGCTGATTGACAACATTCCCCTGGTGGAAAAGGAATACAATGACCTGATTCGCGACCAGCAGGCCGACCAGGCGAAATACCAGGAAATCATGAACAAGCTGATGGAGGCCAAGGTGTCCCAGGGAATGGAAGAATCCCAGCAGGCGGAGCGGTTCACCATCATTGACCCCGCCCTGACCCCCGAGCGGCCGGCAAAGCCCAACCGGCTGGCCATCGTCCTGATCGGCTTCGTCCTGGCCCTCGGCTTCGGCGTCGGGCTGGCGGCAATCCGGGAAAACCTGAACACCACGGTGAAAAACCCGGCCGAGCTGAGCCGCAGCACCGGTCTCCCCGTACTGGCCAACGTCCCCCTGCTGGAAACGGAAGAAGACATCCAGCGGCAGAAGCGGCGCAAAATCATGATGGTCGGCATCATCCTGGTCATCATCGCCATCGGCCTGGTGATGATCAACTACTTCATCATGCCCCTGGACATCCTGATCATCAAGCTTCAGCGGCGATTCATGCGCTTGATATAGAAC
>JAOZRP010000027.1 GCA_029940125.1 bacterium | reverse complement strand
GATCCTGCAGGTTGGCGGTTTCTTCCGGTTTGCCGCAGACGCCCTTGATGGTGCATCCCTGGTTTTTGGCAGTTTCCTGGCATTGAAAACAAAACATGGCGGTCTCCTTTTTTACATGGGTTAATCTATATTCTTAATTAATTTAATCTTATTTAACTGATCTGTCAAGTTTTTATCCATGACTTAAGTCAAGGAATGTATTTTTTTAAAATTTTTCCTGCATCGGCAGCGGTGACTGGGGGCCGAGGCGGTGAAGTACCTCGCCGAATCGTTCCCCGTGCTGATTGTGCTGCTGGAAGATGTCCAGGCAGGTGCCGGCAACGGTCAGGGTTTCCGTTGCTGAATAGATGCCGGCTAATTCCCGTCCCAGCTGCGGGTGTCGGCCAAGCTTGCCGCCGACCAGAAGGCGAAAGCCCCGTTCCCTCTCGATTAATGTTCCGGTGGGGCAGGTTTGGGAACACTGGCCGCAGGCGAGGCAGGGCGGGGTGGAGATTTCCGGCGTCCGGCCATCTTCACCGAGGGTTATCGCCTGGTCGGGGCAGTTCTCCACGCAGGCGCCGCAACCACTGCATGGCTCTTCACTGGTCCGGGGTTGGGAAACACCGATGATGCCCAGGTCGGCAATTTGGGGCCGGGAACAGGCATTGGGGCAGCCGGCAATGACAATGCTGAACCGGTGATGAAACTTCAGCGGCCCCTTGACCTTTTTCCGGAAAAAGGCGGCCAGATTCCGCTCAGCCAACATCCTTTCCAACTGTTCAACCAGTTGGTAATCTTTAATAAGGTTGTTGGGGCAGCTGTCACTACCCATGCAGGTTTCAACACTGTAAGCCGGTGTGGGCTCAGTTGGTCCAGTTTGTACGCCCGTAAAAAATTTTTCCCGGCAGTCTTGAAGATGTTTGAGAGAAACCAGGGAATCCCCCTGACGGAGTGCCTCATTTTCGACCAGGGCACGAATTTTTTTACGGATGAAAAAAGGAGCACGGTTTAATTTTTTCTCCGCCTCAGATTGCCATTCCATGACGTCCTTTCCGGTATTTAATTGGTATTTTTGCAAAGTCTACTTCAGCAGTATACTGGAATGCATTGACATAAATCAATAATGGAAACAGTTTATGCCTCCACTTTCATTTTAAAGGCGGGGAATTGAAAGGCTGAAAAACAGGCGATTAGCATCAAACTTCAGACAAGTTCCCGGTGGTCAATATCCAGAAATTGAGCAATAAAAGTTATCAGAAGAGGATAAAAATTGCCCCTGGTTTGGTTGGAAAATTGTTGGGCTAATAATGGGACCCAATTCATCAGATGGGCATTAAGGAAATGGATTTGTTGCTCAATGTTTTTCTGGCTGCAGAGAAAATGCATGAATTCCAGTTCGGTGGCCAGGTGATCGGGCATGTCGCGGTCACTCAAAATAATTCCCTGGCTGCCGTACAAAGTTTCGAGATCGGCAAGAAAAACAGCGATTTTTTCCGCTTTTGCCGTCGGCATGATGTTGACTGATTCATAGAGAGAATACGATGGTTTGTTAACGGCCAAGTCAAAAAGGGTGGTATAAACAACCTGAAGATCTTCCAGGTTTTCAAAGGCCGCTAATTTTTCCTTTAACATAAATAAACTGTCAGCCAGATCCTGGTATGCCGACGGCAACGCTTTCAGCTGGACCGCACTTTCCGTAAAAAACATGCCACTGCCGAGCAGGTCGGCAGTTTGTCCGGTCGGATAGTCAATGGCCAGCGAAAGATATTTATACATGCTGCTCCTGGCGTTATTTTGGCTCTTTGTCATGCAAGATCTCCCTTTATTCTTTTTCCTGGTTGGGGACGCCGTGATTTTATGTCCCCAACCAGGAATTATTCAGCTCAGGTTCAAACCTTCCAAGTGGGGTAGGCGCACAAAACATCCATCAAGGCTGACCTTTGTCGGCCTCGTTCTTTTTCCATGGTTGCCTTAACCTGATCAATAGCTTGTCCGAACTGCTGTTTCAGGTAGGTGTCATCTTCACGTCGGCCCTGATTATTTCCCTGCTGATCAAGAGCCTTGGGGCCAAAAACAGGGGGAATGTAGAATATCTGCGGTTTGGTTCCGAACTCCGCATGCAAAGGTACCGCTACCTTGAATTTTTTTACCAGCTGGTAGACGGGGCTTTCCGGGTCGTCAAGGTCACCGAAAAAGCGGGCTTTACCGGGGCAGTTCTGCACGCAGATGGGCGGCATGCCTTTTTCAACCCGGGGATAGCAAAGAATGCATTTTTCAGCTTTACCGGTGTTGTGGTTGATAAACAGGCGTTTGTAGGGACAGGCATCAATACATTCTTCCGCCCCCTGGCAGAGCTCCGGATCAATGAGAACGGTACCGTCAGCCCGTTTGTAAATCGCTTTTTCCGGGCAGGCGGGAATGCATTTGGGGTCTTCACAATGCATGCAGCCGATCGGCAGGTAGTAGAACCAGGCATCATTGACATTTTTCCCCCGGCCGATGTCTTCATCCCAGTTGGGACCATTTTTCATTTGGGCCATGGCTTTTGGCATGCCTTTGCCCGGATTGTTCTGAAGTTTCTGGTAATCAAACTTTTGTACAATCTCGTAATCGCTTTCGGCCATTGGTTGTTTTTTGATAGATTTTTCCTCCCAGTTTTTCGGGTAGCCATTACCCGGGCGGGTTTCGACGATGGTAAACCACATGTGGTCAGCGCCATCCCGGTCGCTCCACAACATTTTGCAGGCGACGGTGCAGGATTGGCACCCCAGACACTTGTTGAGATCAATTACCATTCCCCACATGATATCCTCCTCTGCTTGTTAGATTTTCCTGACTTCTACCGAAGTGTCACATTCGTTGCCGGTCACGCCCCAGAAATTCCAACCGTACTTCAGATGGTAATATGGCGCGCCCTTTTCTTCCGGATATTTAACCGACTGGGTTGGCTTCGGACGAATCGGGGTAATAAGATTGAACCAGCCTTCGCGGCAGTTGAACATTTCACCGCCATTTTCCACCCTTACCTCGCCGTTGCGAATACCGGGGGAAACTTTGACTTTGCAAACCATTCGCCCATAGATGTTAAACACCTGGACGATGTCCCCATCGGCAATGTTCCGTGAGCGGGCGTCATTTCTGGACATCATAATGATAACTTCACCACGCTGCAGGCGAAGCAGCACATCGACGTCCCGGAAAGTGGAGTGGGTACCCCAACGACCATGGGGAGAGTTGAATTTAAGCGGCGCCGGGGTTTTCCCATCCGGCAGCAGATCATATTCGGGTTTTTTGTAGACGGGCAGTTCATTGTGCAGATCCAGGAAGTAGGAGTGATCGATATAAAACTGCTGCCGCCCTGACAGGGTTTTGGGAGAGATCATGCCGAGGAATTTTTTGGCATACAATCTGGGCATTTTCACCCCGGGGGCGATGGCAACCTTTTCTTTAGCCAGCTTGCCGCCGCCGGGCCAGGGTATTTTTTGTTCTACGTTTTCACTGAACGGTACCAGTGGACGTTTGTACTGGGCGGCAGGAAAGGGAAGCGGTCCTGTTTTGATGAGCTCAAGAATACCGTCCAGGTAGCCTGACACATCACCGGCAAACAATTTGTTTTCGATCAGTTGCTGCATTTCAGGGGCAAACGCCTGACGGTTGGCCCGATATTCATCCGGATTTGGATACATTATCGGACTTTTTGCCAGAATGAATTTTGCCGCTTTGACGTCGGTATCCAAAGTGCCATTGGCGGTGAACTTGTTGTAGAGAGTGGTGAAATCGATAACCTGATTTTTTTCCTTGTCCTCCCATTTGCCGTTCCAGCGGCCTTCCGCAACCAGGGTGCGGGCCCGGTTCTGCAGCCGGGAACTCAACTCCTTGAAAATGCTGAAATCCGTGCGGGCTTCATAGAGAGGTTCAATGCAGGCGCTCTGTCCCTGCAGATAAGGGTGCATGGGCGTGGTTTCCACGTCAAATTTTTCATACCAGGTGGCCGCCGGCAGGATGACGTCCGAATAAAGGGCGGTGGAGTTTATCCGGAAATCAATGGTAACCACGAATTCCAACAGCTGGTCGTTGGCAAACCATTCCCTGGTCCGATGGCCGCTTTTTCCCTGGTTGAGGAAATTTCCCCGCCAGATGACCATGGCTTTGGGATGTTTCGGGGGCTTCGGGTAAACGGGCATCCACTTGTTGGCCAGGGATTTGAGCAGCAGGTAATAATTGTAAGCCCAGCCGTCTTCTTTCCTACTGCTTACCGGACAGCCGTTGGGAAGTTTTTTGAGGGACCCGTTTTCAATGGCTTTAACCATTTCCGGGTAGGTTTTCCCCAGGCGCCAGAGCTGGGCATCGTAATGACTCCAGACAAAAAGAGTGCCGTTCTGGGGCCGGGCCTTTAAAATCATGCCGTATTTCCCCAGGCCACTGAGCCATACCTTGTATTGACCGGTGTACTGATTGAAGCCACCGCCGCTTTTACCGACGTTGCCGGTTAAAGCCATTAATAAAATCATGGCACGATTGTTGACATCATTATTGAACCAGTGGTTGGTGCCGCCGCCTTCGACAATCATGGCCGGTTTGATGGTATGCAGGTCGTGGGCCAGCGATTTCAGGGCCTGGGCGCCAACTCCGGTAAGGTCGTTTACCCGCTGAGGCGAGTAGCTTTTAACCTCGTTTTTCAGTTTGGCAAATACGGTTTCAACGACAACCTGCTTGCCGTTGACTAGGGTTATTTTACCGTCGGCTTCCAAATCGGGATCCAATCCAAAGCGGGCTAGGTCCAGCGTCTCCCGGTTGTCTCCCAGCGTTCCAGGCGCCAATATCGGTTTGTCGCTGTTTTTATCCCAGATGTAGAGTTTGAAAGGGCTTCCCCCCTTGATCACATCTGCTTCCCGCAAAAATCTTTTGTTGTCAGCACGAACCAGAAAAGGGAGGTCGGTGAAAGTTTTGATGTAATCTTCTTCATACCAGTGGTTGTCGATCATGATTTTGATCAAACCCATGACTAACGCGGCATCAGTTCCCGGCTTGGGTGAAATAAACACATCCCCCATTCTGGAGGTGGCGTTGTAATCGGTGAAAATGTTGATGATTTTTGTGCCCTGATAGCGGGCTTCAGCCAGGTGATGAGCGGCGGCCATTCGCGATTCCGCGACATTGGCACCCCAGAAAATCAGCAGTTTGGCGTTAACCCAGTCGGCCTCTTCGCTTTCGTCGGTTTGAAATGCCCAGGTCATGGGCTCACCCGGCGGCAGGTCGCAGTACCAGTCGTAAAAACTCAGAGGTCCGGAAGCACCCATCAATTTGCACAATCGGTATCCGGCTCCGGCGGAGACATAGTTGAAGGCGGGAATGGGGCTGAAGAAAACGATGCTGTCAGCACCGTTGCGACGGGCAATGTCAGTCAGTTTAGTGGCCATCAGATTCATGACCTCGTCCCAGGTAGCCCGACGGAATTTGCCTTCTCCCCGCTTGCCAACTCTGATTAAGGGATGTTTCAACCGTACCTGGCCGTTGACATATTTCAGATAGCTGGCGCCCCGCATGCAGCCCCGGGGATTGTAAAGAGTTCCCAAAACCGGGTCAAAGCGGTCATAATCTCCGGCCGGTTCATTGGCAACAATATATTTGCCGCCTTTGACAAAAGCATTCCAGCCACAGGCCTGAGTGCAGTTACCGGCGCAGCTGGTTCTGATGATTTTGTCAAAAGCAAAGGCCTGGCGGTAGGCTTCTTCGCCGGCTTCATGAAGTCTTTTGCCGACAAATTTTCCTTTTTGCAGATTGCTGCTGCAAGCAGCCAGGGTTGGGAGTAGAGCGGTTGTGGCAGCACCAGCTGCCATGGTTCCAAGAAAATGTCGTCTGGTAATTTTTTTGTCGGTCATCATGTATCCCTCCTTTATGCCCCGCGTATTGCATATTGTATAATAGTGAAAAGGCGTAAACGCTGCCTTTTTTTGCTCGCGTGTAAGAATTGGATGCATTACGGCTGTACAGAGATTGACGGTAAGGTGATTGGCGGTGCGTGTTGAAAGGCAGGTTGCGTCAAACAGAATTTTTCAGCTGAAAAAATAAATCGTCAATTTCGGGCAGGTGAAAATGCCAAAGAACGATATCGTTACCGGGGTGTGTAAAAGTCTCAGTTGATGATGATGGTGTGTTCTTTTTTTAATTGGTCCATAAATGTTTTGAAAAGTTTTTGCTGCTTTTGACTGGTTAATTGTTCCTTAGCCCGTTTAGAGGTGAGTTGTGGATGGGCTTTTTGATAGGCTTTAATTTCATCTTGGGAACAGTGCACCTGATTGGATATTTTGTCGGTCAACAGTTGGCGCAGGATGATGGTTTCCTTTTCCTGCTGGTTGAGACTGCTGTGCCTCTGCAGTTCTTTTAGTTCAAAGTAGCCGTGCTTTTTGGCGTACTGCAAAAGAATGGTGCGGTCGATCAGATGTTCCAGGAGTTTTTTCCTGGCTTCAGGGGTGTCAGGCCGGAAACGGGGGTCGTTGTCAAAAAGCTTCAGATAGTTTTGGAAATCGCCGCTGGTAACGGGTTTGCCGTCAAGGGTGGCGAGGACATTCTGGTCGTTGCCGGTGGCGCTTCCCGGTAAAAAAATTAACAGTATCAGGGAAAAAGTAATGATCGTGAAGAATGTTTTTTTCATGGGTTTTTGTCCGTATCCAGGATCTTCCTGGGATTATTTAGTGCATGTCCGGCGGCGGAGGCAAATGACGCCTCCGCCACCGGCATGACCATTAAGGGCTAACGGTTAATGAACTTCCGTAAAAGGTGCCGGAGTCGGCAGCTTCAGGCCGATGGCCTTTTCCTTGAGGTTCTTCATGTCTTTGTTGAACCTTTCCTTGTAGTCCTTGAAAATCTGGCTGTCAGGATACTTGGTTCCCAGGTAGTGGTCACGGTTGTTGTAGCGCTCCATCCACAGGTCCCACTGCTCTTTGGAGAGCATGCCGCCCTTGTAGGCCGCCTCAACGTTGGCTTTAACCTTTTCCCAGTAGTCGGGGATGATCTTGTAGAGCACCGGAGTTTTGTACTTTTCGGTGCCGATGCCCCACTCGTTGCCGGGAACGTCATAAATTTTGTAGGTCATGAACTTGGTCGGGCTGTTGTTGTCGGCAATTGCCTTGGCTTCGGCGTCGCCGTGCTCGGCCCCGTATTCAATCATTTCCATCAGGTTGTGCTGCAGTTCCCAGACGCCGTGCCAGTTGGTATAGTCGGCGCCCATCATTTCGGCTCCATGCCGGAAACGACGGCCTTCGTGGTGCCAGGAGTCGTACATCAGGTGTTCGGGCTTTTCATCCCAGCCGTTGATGACCGGGTTTGAATAGAATTTGTCGCCCATTTTGATGCGGTCGACAATCCCTTCCTTGGTGTATTTCTTGTTCCAATAGACGAACGCCCGGCGAATTTCATTGTACTGCAGGTTAGTGAGATCGGCATTGAGCATGTACATGTTAACAAACTTGCTGCCGTGGCAATTGAGGCAGACGCCGGTCATCCGCTTGCGTTTGGCCTGCCAGTCGCCCAATTCCTCGTCAAACCAGACGGTGCGGAAACTCCAGGGAGCCTGTGACTCCCAGGCCAGGCGGGCACTGACGTTGTGTGAGCCCTTGACCCCGGGAACTGAATCCATGTGGCAGGTGGTGCAGACCGGGACTTCAATGGGAATAGGCTTGTCCGTTGAACTGTGGAAGTTCAGGTCCATTTTACTCTGGTTGGCTTTGAAAATGTTGCCGTGCTTGGATTCGAGATAGAGTTCAATGTGGGGATGGTCGGGGCCGATATGGCACTCGCCGCAGGTTTCCGGCTGGCGGGCCACGGCGATGCTGAAACTGTGCTTCGGGTGACAGGCGTCGCATTCGCCGATGCTGCCGTCGGGCCAGAAGTTGGTGATCTGGTGACATTCCTCGCAGCCGTGGTGGGTGCCGACAATCGGCTCAAAAACTGCCCGGTCGGCATTGGCATAGAGCCAGAAGGGAAAAGCGTGTTTGCTTTCGGTAAAATCCTTGACCTCTTCCTTATGGCACTTGGCGCAGTCTTTCGGGGTTGGAAACTGGGCCACGAGAAGGTTGGATTCCGGGCAGGTGAAGGCGTCAAAATCACCTTTTTCGGCTTTATGGCATTGGATGCAGTCAATGCCCTTGGCGGCGTGCAGGCTGCCTTCCCACTGCTCAATCATTTTGGGAGCCACTCCTTTGCGCTTATGACATTCGAGACATGGCTTGCTGGCATCACTTACGTGGATATTGTGTGGCTCCAGTCCCATTTTTTTGGCAAAGCGGGCCGATTCGTTGCGGGCGACCAGAAAGAGAGCCCCCAGCAGGAAAATACACATGACAAAAACCAGCCATTTTTTCGCTTTCACATCCATGGTATTATTCTCCTTAAAGTTGGTGGTTGAGATTTCTAATGTACGTTATGGCTTGTTTTTAAGGTATTGCTTCCATAATCATCAGGGAAGTCACGATAACCATGCCGATGACGCCGATGACAACGGGCAGTATTTTGCTGTGGGTGATCTTGGTGATGAACTGGTCGACAAAAGGCCAGAAAATGAAGATGGCGATAACCAGCATGGGGAAGAACAGCCCGACAGCTTCCGGGGTCAGCTTGATCCATTTGTACATGGGGAAGAAGTACCACTCCGGCTTGATATGTTCGGGAGTTACCAGCGGATTGGCCTTCTCGGCCATTTCCACCGGCAGAACGATGGCGAGGATGGTACAGAGATAGAACAGGAAAAGGCCGATGTTTATTTCCGTCAGTATATGATCGGGAAAAAACTTATATCCCTTTTCTTTGTCGCTTTGTGGTTCATTCATGGGCTTCATCTCCTCCTTTCTCCGTTTATTCATCGCCCCGGGAAAGTCCCCGGACAATTTCACGCTGCATTCCGGCGGCGTATTCGGCCACTCCATGCAGGCGGATGACGATAATGTGGATAAAAATCAGCAGAAAAATCAGTGACGGCAGGATGGCCGTGTGAATAATGAAAAAACGGTTGAGGGTATGTGGTCCGATTGTTTCGCCGCCCAGCATGAAGCGGGAAATGAATGAACCGATGACGGGTGTTTTGGCGGCAATGCCGGTGCCGATGGTCATGGCCCAGTATGACTGCTGGGTATAGACCAGGGAATAGCCGGTGAAGGCAATGCCGAAGGTGAGTAGCAGCAGCAGGGAGCCGCTGATCCAGCAGAATTCCCGTGGATGCCGGTAGGCCCCGGTGGCAAAAACCCGGATGGCGTGCAGAGAAACAGTAACTACCATAATTTCGGCGGCCCAGCGGTGCAGTGAACGAAGCCACCAGCCATAGGGAATGTCGTTGGTAATGTGGGCGACGCTTTCATACGCTTTGTCCGGGTGGGGGACATAATGAAAGGCCAGCATGATGCCGGAAATGACCAGGAGGAGGAACATCAGGGCCGGGATACCGCCCAGGCAGTACCACCAGAGTTTCATGTGCTGAGGCAGTATCTCACCGATGGCTTCCTCCTTGACTTTTCCCCAGTCAACCGGCAGGGATTTGTCGATCCACCCGCTTTCTTTGGTAACCTCTTCCATAATCACACCTCTTTCAGGGCGACAAAAATGTTGTCATCTTTGATCGTTACTTTGTACTCATCCAAGGGCCTCGGCGGCGGTCCTGCAATGTTTTTGCCGTTGGCATCGAAAAATCCTTCATGACAGGGACAGAAAAAGTGTTTTTTCTCCGCCTGCCATTCCACCTCGCATCCCAGATGGGTGCAGATTTTTGAAAAAGCTTTGACCGCCTGCCCGTTGTTGACCAGAATCGCTTTCCGGCCCTGGTTGTCAATGAATTCCATGGCGCTGTTCGCCGGCAGATCCTTGATGTTGCCAACCAGGACGTCGGTAAACTTTGCTGTTTTCTTCGCCGGAACCAGGGTCTTGATTCCGAAGTAAGCCCCGGTGCCGAGACTGGCAATCAGGCCCAGACTCATGGCCGTATTGGCCAGAAAGTCGCGGCGACTCAGCTCTTCACCGGTTGTTTCTTTTGTTTCCGTCATCGCTTTTCACCTCCTTTGTCTTCGCCGGTTGAGGATGTCATAATTATGACATCTATTGTCTTTTAAGCCTCCTTTCCATTTTTTACTATAAAAGGAAGTGAAGTAAAGATGGGGTAAAATGATGTAAAGTCCCGGTAAATTTTCAATCGTTTTGATCAGCAGGGCAGTTTTATCCGTTGCTCTGCCGCCGGGAAACACCGGTTGTTTTTCAGTCCGAATCGAAGAATTTTTAATCAGCAGGTTTGGTCATGCGCATGGCTTTCTTGACGCTGCCGGGCAGATTTGCTAGTACGTAGTACTGAATTACCGGCCAAACCCAGAGGGCTGGAGAAATACAATATTGCTCAAGGGTGTTGCTTGCTTAGTGTTGCCGGTGTCTTCATTTTGCTTTATGTTGGATTTGTGTCCACTGGTTGCTGAAAACGAGGCCGAACGTCGATTGAAAAAAAGAAAAAAGTTTTACCATTATCTGAGTTTCAGGTATCTTTGCGGCATATCCGGCTTGTTGACGGTGGTTCTGGCCGGGGTCTTTTTCTCTTTTTATCAGCAGCAGAAAAATTTTATTATCGGCCAGGTGGACAAGCAGGCGCACATCCTTTGCCAGCAGGTGCTTTTGACCCGCAGCTGGCTTGCCGACATGGGGGGTGTTTATGTGGAAAAAAAGCCCGGCCGGGAAGAAAATCCCTACCTTAAACAAAGCCGGATTCGGGACTCGTTGAGCAAAAAGGAATACCTGCTCCGCAATCCGGCCATGGTGACCAGGGAATTGTCCCGGTATGCAGACCAGATGGGACTCTACAGCTTCCGCCTGACCAGCACGAAGCTCATTAATATGGCCAATGCCCCTGACGGCACCGAGCGGCTGGCCCTTGATCTTTTTCGCCGGCATAAAACCAAAGAATACATTGTCCGTCAGCGCCTTGACGGCCGCCAGGTTTTTCGTCTGATTGCTCCTCTCTTTATTGAATCCGCCTGCCTTTCATGCCATCAGTATCAGGGCTATAAAATCGGGACGCTACGCGGCTGCATCAGCATCATTATTCCCGATGCCGAGGTGGAGCGCCAGCTTGTCTCCCTCAAGTATTCTTTCCTGGCGGCGGCGATTTTCATTATCCTGCTGATCGTGGTTGCCCTTTTTGTCCTGAATCATTTTCTGACGATCAAACCTTTGCGGCTTCTCGGGCGGGCAATGCGTCGTTTTGAATCGGAGGTTGACTTCCAGGTGCCGTTGTCCAGGCGTCCGGATGAAATCGGCGATCTGCAGCGCAGCTTTGCCAGTATGGCGGCCACGGTCAAGGAAACCCAGGCTCAGCTGGAGGAAAAAGTAGCCCGGGCGACGGACGAACTGCGGGCCAGAAACAGGGAATTGAGAGAGGCCAATCTTCAGCTCAAGCTGCAGGATCAGCGCAAAACCGATTTTCTGGCCACGGTATCCCATGAATTGCGCACCCCTCTGACTGCCATTCGCGGTGGGGTTGACTACCTGTTGCGGACGGTTACCGACCGGGAGCAGATCGTTTTTTTGCGGATATTGGATAAAAATATTGCCAGCCTGGTAACCATGGTTAACAATTTGATTGATCTGGCCCGCATTGAACTGAACAAGGTTGAACTTGATCTGGAAGAGGTGAACATCAAGGAACTGCTGGCGGAAGTCGTTTTGCTTTTCCAGCCGATGGCCAAAGAAAAAGGTCTTGAAATCAACATGGATGACATTTGGGAAGTCATCGTGCCGCTTGATTACCAGCGCATCAATCAGGTTTTTATGAACCTGCTGCACAACGCGGTAAAGTTTTCTCCTGTCGGGGGGAAAATATTTCTGCGGATGAGCCTCAGGGATGGAGAAGTAGCGATTGCGGTGGTTAACCAGGGAGAGGCAATTTCCGCCGGGGAACGGCAAAATATTTTTTCCCGCTATGAGAGTCGAAAAAAAACCGGGAATCGGGGGGCAGGCCTGGGTCTGGCCATAGTGCGGGGTCTGGTCCTGGCCCATGGGGGGCAGGTGGAAGTCAGTTCCGCTGCCGGTGAAATCAGGTTTACCGTTGTCCTGCCGCTCGCGGGGCCAAATCCGGTAAGGTGAATACAGGGGAGAGATGATGGCGAAGAAAACCATTATGCTGGTTGACGATGATCCTGACATCCTGACCGTCCTGCAGGGAAACCTGTCTTTGGCCGGTTTTAGGGTGATGACCGCGGGCAGCGGCCGGGAGGCGCTGCGGCTTCTTGATGATGAATCTCCCGACCTGCTGATCCTTGATTTGAGCCTGCCTGACCTTGACGGGCTGCAAATTTGCCGCCGCGTTAAAAATGCCGGTTTTGACTTTCCCATCATCATGCTGACGGCCAGGGATTCAGTGGCTGACAAGGTTCTGGGTTTTGAATGCGGCGCCGACGACTACCTGGTGAAGCCGTTCGCGTTTCTCGAATTGGAAGCCAGGATTAAGACCTGTTTGCGGCGTCAGGAAAAAAAGGTGGAGCCGTCGCCGGACTGCCTTCACTGCGGCGGCTTGAAAATTGATCACGCCGCTCGCCGGGTATGGCTTAAAGATCAGGAAATTGTGTTAACCAGGAAAGAATTTGACCTTTTGTACTTTCTGGCTTTACATGCCGGTGAAACCATGTCACGGGATGACTTGCGGCATGCGTTGTGGGGGGAGAAAAAACTCTATTCCTGGAGTCGGACGATTGACGTGCATATTCAGCATTTGCGACAGAAAATAGAACAGGATCCAGAAAAGCCGCGATGGATCGTGACCATTACCGGCGTTGGCTATCGCTTTGACGTTTCCTCCGGGTGCAAACCCCAGTTTTATTGAGCTTGTGTGACTGGTATGGATAGATGAAGCAGGAAATTGAAATACAGGAACTGATCGCCGCTTCGCCGTTATTTTCCGGCTTGCCGGACGCTTACGTGCAAAAGCTGAATGACATATGCGAACGGCAGCAGTTGTCCAGGGGCAAATGGATTTTTTCCGAAGGTGATGCGGGGAATGGCTTCTATCTGGTTGAGAGCGGCCGGGTGAAGATTTACAAAGTATCACCAGGGGGCAAAGAGCAGATACTGCACATTTTCGGTCGGGGAGAACCGTTTGGTGAAGTGCCGGTTTTTGCCGGTCAGAGTTTTCCCGCCCACGCGATCGCCCTGGAAAAGACCCGGCTTTTGTTTTTCCCCCGCCAGGCCTTTATTCATCTCATTGAACAGTATCCGGCCATGGCCCTTAACATGTTGGCTGTACTTTCCCAGCGTTTGCGCCAGTTTACGACTATGATTGATGCTTTATCCCTGAAAGAAGTTCCCGGGCGATTGGCGGCGTATCTTCTTTATTTGAGTGAAGCACATGACAATACTGAAACCCTGGAGCTGGACATTACCAAAAGTCAATTGGCCAGTTTGCTGGGGACGATTCCCGAAACCTTGTCCCGCATGCTGTCCCGCATCAGTTCCCAGGGAATGGTGGAACTTCATGGCTCCCGCATTGTTATTACCGACCGCTCGGCTCTTGAAATGCTGGCTTCCCTGGGGAAAATGGATATATGAG
>JAOZRP010000026.1 GCA_029940125.1 bacterium | reverse complement strand
CCAAGCGAGGCAATGGCAGGCCGGGAAAAAGACGGCGGTGAATGGTGTAGAAGGTGGAGGATAAGAAAATGAAAAACAGATGCAGGGCCGCTTTTTGGATATTGCCGATAATGCTTCTCTGGCTGCCGGCATGTATCGGCGGTCGACAGGCGATGCAGCCCCCGGCTCCGGTTGTGTATCCGGATCAGCAGAAAACTGCTTCAGCCATGCAGCCGGTCTATCATAATGGTTCCATTTGTCAACTGGATGGACCCAGCCAGCCGGCCGCCCTTCTGTATGACGCCCGTCGGGCTCACAACGTCGGCGATATTGTCTATGTGCTGATTTCGGAAAGTTTCAAGGGCACCGGCAAGGCCTCGACCAAGAGCGATGGTTCCCACAGCAGCTCCTATGCCATTCCCGCCTTGCTGGGGCATAAAAATGTCTTTGATATCTTTGGCGCCGACGCGGATATGAACAAGCTGATCGAAGCCAAGAGGTCCACCAATACCAAGGGTGACGGGGCCACTTCCCGCAGCAATACCCTTTCGGCCCGGGTGGCGGCCCGGGTGGTTGAAGTCCTGCCGAATGATAATTATCGCATCCAGGCAAGCCATTACACCAAGGTCAATGGCGAAGAGCATTTTGTTACGCTTACCGGGGTTATCAGGGGCAGTGACATCACCGCCAACAATACCATCTCTTCGGTTCTGATTGCCGATTCCAATATTAATTATGGTGGTTACGGTCCCCTGGGCTCGAAGCAGCGGATAGGCTGGGCCACCAGGATTCTGGATGTTGTCTGGCCGTTTTAATTGCTGTTCATCCGAAAACGACAGTTTCCGGAGGGAAAATAATTGGCAGGTACAGGTTGAGGGAAATGAAAAAGATATCGTGTCTATTGCTGTTGTTTGTGGTGGTCATGCTGGTTCACGCCCCGGCGGGATACCCGGTGCGGCTTAAGGATATTGCGACGATCCAGGGGGTGCGGAGCAATCAGTTGATCGGCTATGGTCTGGTTGCCGGTCTTGATGGTACCGGCGATGACACCAAAAAGGGAAAATTTGCCAGTGAAGGCATGGCAAATCTCCTGCAAAAACTGGGAATTCCGGTGGATCCCAATACCGTTGATCTGGATAACGTGGCGGCGGTAATGGTCACCGCTGATCTGCCGCCTTTTGCCCGCAACGGGTCTCGCATTGACGTGTTGGTGTCGTCCATTGGTGATGCCGAGAGCCTGCGGGGGGGGACACTGTTGATGACTCCGCTGCGGGGGCCGGACGGCAGGGTCTATGCCATTGCCCAGGGAGCCGTATCCGTCGGTGGATTCAGCCTTGGCAGCGGGGGAGGAAAGCAGGTGAAGAACCATCCGACCGCCGGCCGGATTGCCAACGGCGCCCTGGTGGAGCGCGAGCCGCCTTCCCAGATTTTCAGTCATGGGAAAATTGTTCTTTCCCTTAACAAACCGGATTTCATGACCGTTTCCCGGGTCAGCAAGGCGATTAATGATGCTTTCAAGGCAAAGCTGGCCGTGCCCCTGGATGCTTCCACCATTGAAATGGAGCCGCCCAGTCACGATAAGGGTATCCTGGTTCCGTTTCTGGCCGCTTTGGAAAACCTCCAGGTTGTTCCCGATACCCGGGCTAAGGTTGTGTTTGATGAACGGACCGGGACCGTGGTCATGGGTCGTGACGTGATGATTGATACGGTGGCCATCGCCCATGGCGATTTGAGCGTACAGATTACCGAAACCCCCACCGTTTCACAGCCGAAGCCTTTTTCCGGAGGGGAAACGGTGGTAACGCCGGGGACGAGCATTAAGGTTGAAGAGGAAAATTCACGGCTGGTGGTGCTGCCCAAAACCGTGCAGATTGATGAACTGGTCCGGGCCCTGAATGCAGTGGGGGTAACCCCCCGCGATTTGATGGCCATCCTGCAGGCGATCAACGCGGCCGGGGCTCTGCATGCTGATTTGGAAATCATGTAGATGGTGTTCATCGGGAAATGAAGATTTCCCGATAAACGCATTCAGCGATCAGCAGTCAGCTTGCAGGAAAACGTTGAAAAAACAGCTTGTTAAGCTAAATGCTGATGGTTAACGGCTCATCCGGAAACGGCAGTTTCCGGATCGGCGATCGGTGGGCGGCCGGTAGCTGGAAAGTGATGTTTGACGGCCAGGGCTGAGCTTTTTCTCCGGACAGTCGTTGGCTGCAAAAAAACGGCATGTGTCTTGCATTATCCTCCGGCAGCAGGAGGAAAAAAATGCCGTATAATCCAGTTAGTTTTTTTGCCAGCAGTTCGATCCTGACCGAGACCTGGAACTCGGCAAAAGCACTCAAGAAAAGTGATGATTTTGCCGATAAGCCGGGTATGGACGATAAAAAAAATTCGCGTTTGCGCAAAGCCTGCCAGCAGATGGAATCCTTGTTCCTTTCTCAACTTCTGAAGGAGATGAGAAGGACCATTCCCCACGATGGGGCGATTCCTGAAAATAATGCGGCAAACCTTTATCAATCGCTCTTTGATAATCATTTGGCCGACCTCCTGGCACAGCGGCAGACAACCGGATTGGGGGATTATTTTTATCGGGAATTGCTTGACATGGAGGCAAAAATCCCCTAAAGTTTTTCTGATTTCTGCCGATAGGAGAAATAGAAAAGCTTTATTGAGGGGGTTAACGTTGAAAGTAGAAAATATTGTGAATAAACTCCAGGGTTTGCTTAATCATGATGCTGCAAAAGAGGTGCAGCAGTCCAGCCAGGCGCAGAAAGCGGCGGCGCAGCAGCCGGCGCAAAATGTCGGTGCCGTTGCCGATACGGTCAGCTTGTCTTCCCGCAGTCGGGATATTGCCCGGGTGGCTGAGCAGGTGAAGGAAACTCCGGAAATCCGCCAGGACCTGGTAGCCAGGATGAAAACCGTGGTTGATGCCGGCGAGTATCGGGTTGACAGCCAGGATCTGGCGACCAAGATGATTAGAGAAATGCTCATGGAATCGTTGTTGTAACGAGATGATGAAATTTACCGTTGTTCCAGGCCATGGGTTTTGAATCCATGGCCTTTTTGTTGGAAGAGAGGAAGTAAAGATGGGAAAATGGTTCATGCAGGTGATGAAAATTATTGATCGCAAACTGGCGCTGCTGGGTCGGATTATGCGTGTGTATCGGCAGATGGAGGGAACCATAGCTGACCTTGAGCCCCGGCGTTTGGCGGAACTTATTTATGAGGGCAATAAGGTGGCGATGGAGCTGGAAGCCCTGCTGCAGGAAGAGCGTGCCTGGCTGGAAAGGTTCAGCCGGGAAAGATCTAAAAAATTCATGAGCTTGAAAGCGGTTGCCTCGTGTTTAAAAGAAGATGAACAGCGGCAGCGGTTGCTGTCCGGCTGCGCTGGGATTGATCGTCTGGCAACCCGGGTCGGCCAGTACAGCCGGAACCTGGCGGATGCCCTGCAGGTAATGGATTTGTTGAACCGGCGATGCAGCGATTTTTTCCAACAGGTTTGTCCGGTCAATCTCGGTTATCAGTCGAGCGGGGCCATGAATCATGCCGAGGTGGTTTTCCGGGGGAATGGCCTGAACCATCAGGTTTGATTCCCGGTAGGTTGAGGCCATGATTGTTAACCAAGGCCTCCACCGAGAATCGGCGTTTGTGATTCATGCGGCGGCCAAAACGCTATGAGTCAGGTCCAAACATCCGGCTGCCTGCCCGGCAATGCAAGCGGGAATCTTGTGCTGCTCCTTGCCTGAAAGCTGAAAGCTGATCGCTGAAAGCCCGCATCAGGAAATGAACATTTTCGGATCAATAATTTTTCCAATTTAGTCGAAGGAAACACTACGTATGACTGTCGGACTCAACAACACGCTCAATGCCTCGCGCTTGTCGCTTTTAAGCCAGCAGGCCAATATCGATATCATTGGTCACAACGTGGCCAACGTCAACACCCCGGGATATTCCCGGCAGGTTGGCATCGTTCAGGCGACCCCTCCCCTGGCTGACGCCCTGGGGATGCGGGGCACCGGGGTGGCGACCACCCGGATCATGAACCTTTACGACCGCTTCATTGGCATGCAGCTGAATATTGAGAACAGCAATAAAGGCATGTGGGAAGCCCGCAGCAGCACCCTGGCGGATCTGGAGCGGACTTTCAACGAAACCGGCGACTACGGTCTGCTGCCGGTGATTGGCGAATTCTGGAATGCCTGGGAGGACCTGGCCAACAATCCCGAGGGAATTGCCCAGCGGGTTTCCGTGGTGGAGAAAAGCAAAATATTGACCGCCAGCTTGAACTCCGTAAATGATGATCTGCTGACCCAGGAGCGCATCCTGGGGCAAAGCCTGGAGGACGGCGTGCAGCAGCTCAACAACCTCACCGCCCAAGTGGCCAACCTCAACCAGACCATCTCTGAGAATGAGTTGCTGGGCAATGATGCCAATGATCTGCGAGACCGGCGCAACAACCTGCTGACCCAGATTGCGGCCATGATTGACATCAACTATTTTGAGAATGACCGCTCCCAGGTGACGATTCTCAGCGCCAACGGCAAGTCGCTGGTGCAGGGCAACGAGTCCTACAATTTGCGGGTTGACTTTGATCCCCTCAGCGGCGACCCTCAAATCGTCTGGCACAACGATTCCTATCCCATGAATGAAACCATGCAAAGCGGCAAACTTCGCGGCTGGCTGGATGCCTGGGATGACCTGAAAACGGCTCACAACGAATTAAAGGAACTTTCTTCCGCCCTGATTTTTTACGTCAACCAGCAGCATGTCCAAGGCTACGACCTGGAGGGTGAAGCGGGAGGCGTTTTCTTTGAGCATGCCATTTCATTGAGCCAGGGGATGGATAATCAGGGCGACGGTGTCTTGACCTTTGATACCGCCCGCGGTATTGACGGCGTTGACTGGGAAAACCTGCAAAATTATGATGATTTTGAGATTCGTTTCAATGCCGATTATCCCGGTCCTCCAACTGCGACCGGTAATGAATTTACGATTGTTGACATAACGACCGGGGAAACTATTGATTCAAGCAACGTTGATATTGATACCTCGGTAGTTGGTGAAATTTCCATAGGCTTCAATGGTGTTGATCCCAATGATCCTACTAATCATGGCGGCTATTTTGTCAAAATACAGTATGGTTCCGGAACGGCGCCGCGATCCGGCGATACCTTCAGCCTTTCCTTTCGCGACAATGCCGCCCGGACGGTGGGGGTCAGCGGGGCGCTTGCCGACCCGGTAAAAGTTGCCGCTTCCGACAACCCCCTGGAGGTTCCCGGCAACAACGGGGCGGCCCTCAAGATTGCCCAGCTGCAGCACGCGTTGACCATGTCTTCCCAGAGCAGCAGCTTTAATGAGTTTTACAGCTCGGTGGTTGGCAAGGTGGGGGCCCTGGCCCAGATGGCCAAGAACAACGGCGAACATTCGGCCATGGTGGCCGAACAGCTGCAGCTGAAGCAGGAATCGGTGTCCGGGGTGTCCATTGACGAGGAGATGACCAACCTCATCCGTTTCCAACAGGCCTATTCGGCGTCGGCCAGAATTATTTCCAAGGTGGATGAACTGCTGGATAATATTATTCGGATGGTTTGATTCTAAGGAGTACTACGTATGCGTACCACCAACACGATGATGTACCACAGCATTCAGTCGCGGATTTCCCGGGTGGAGGAAATGCGGGCTGACCTTTTGTCCCAGATATCCAGCGGCAACCGCATCTCCACTCCCTCCGACGACCCGGTGGGGGTTTCCAAGGTGATGAACTACAGCACCGAGAAAGTCAAGATCAGCCAGTTTGGCCGCAATATGACCGAGGGCTCTTCGTGGCTGACCGCCACCGACCACGCCATGAATGAAACGGTTGACGTCTTCATGCGGGCCAATACCCTGCTGCTGGCGGCCGCCAACGACACCCTGAACGAAGACAATCTGAAAGCCCAGGCGGGTGAGCTGGAAAAGATGCTGGAAAGCCTGATCGCCCTGGGCAATACCAATAATGCCGGTTCTTCCATCTTCGCCGGCCACCAGACCCGGACGACGCCTTACCATCTCATGGACGGTGATCTGGGGGCGGTTTTTACCGGTGACGACGGTGAACGGGAGATTGAGGTGGGAGTCAATCAGAAGCTGGCGATCAACGACGTCGGCGGCGGATTTACCCTTGACGGGCGGGAGATCAGCGGTTTTTTTAAAGCGGATAAAATAAACGATGCGGATGCCCGGGATGCCTTCCAGTTGTTGTCCCGGACCATCGCCGAGCTGCGGTCCGCGGAAACCAGGGATTATCGGACTTCAAGTAAAGCGGCGGCAATCAATGCGGAGCTGCCTTCAGTGCCTTCAGAATATCTGACGATCAACCTCAAGGCTGCGGACGACTCCGGGGATAAAACTGTGGAGATTGATACTCTGCATTCCGGTGGTAGTTCCACCAGGGAGATGGCGGCCAACAATGCCTGGAGCATCAATGACAGTATGGCCCAGGCCGTAGACAACCATGCCATCACGGATGACGAGCGGGTGACGGCGTCTTTGCATACCCAGGTTGTGGGAAATGGACTGCCGGTTCCAGTGGCGGCTGTAACCCTGGATGCCGGGGACCTGCAACTGAATGGTATTGAAATCGGCCCGATTAGTCTGGAAACGGTAACTGCCGGTGATGAAACCGCGGCCCTGAAAAATGTTCGTGAGATTGCCGGCCGCATCAATGAAAAGAGCGCGGAAACCGGGGTATGGGCAACCTATGAGGGTTCGGGTACAAATTATCATCTGGTGCTGGAAAATACCGGGGCGAACGGCCACGCGATTTCCGATGCCATTACCATTGAGGCTACCGACGCCGCGGCATTATTGACCGGATTGGGGGAGAATACCATTGATGGCTCTGGTCCCGAAACCACGGTGTATTATGCCGGGGCGTATGACACTGGTCCTCCTGCTGCCTATGATAGTATAAACGCCGCACCTCCTGGAACTGAAAACCATACCGTCTACAACAGCAACAACGGCACCATCACCTTCACTTCATCGGTAGAATTCGGCCTGCAGGAAAATACTGCCGGCGTTCTTTCCTCGGCTCTCGGCCTAGAAGTCAACGACGGGGTGGACACCCACCAGGCGTCGACCATCAACGGCAGTCGGCTGGCGGAAGTGCAGCGCTACCTGGCCCATTTTGAGAATCACCTGGCCACGGTGGGAGCCCGGATGAATCATATTGACCGTTCCGTCAATACCTTTGAACAGCGGACGATTGACTTGAAGTCGTTCATTGCCGACATCAAGGAAGTGAACATTACCGAGGCGATCATGAACTACAACTCGGCCCAGAATGCGTATGAGGCAACCCTGGCGGCCTCCGCCAGGATTTATTCAACCACGATTCTTGATTATTTAAAGTAACGCTCCTTTGCTGAACGGTATTTCCGGAGGGGCGGTCAATGCGCAGTGATAGTGTACCACTGTCTGCCAAAGAAAAAGGTGTTTTGAGAGGCACCGGGGAGGATCCATTGCAGTATTCCACCAGTCGTTTTGGGACAATAGAAGTAGCTGAAGAACAGATGATCAGAATCAAAGGCGGTTTGTTGGGCTTTACAAATCTGAGCAAGTATATTATCATCCATCACCATGATCATGGTCCCTTCGTGTGGCTTCAGTCTCTGGAACGAGAAGAACTGGCTTTTCCATTGATTGACCCTCATCTGATTTATCCCGATTACCTGTTGGAAATTTCCCGCGAGGATGCGGATGAAATCGGGATAGAAAACGAGGATGATGTGCAGATATTCGTTCTGGTAGCCGTGCGGTCCGGCGACCGGCGGATGCAGCTCAACATGCAGGGCCCGTTAATTGTCAATCGAAAGAACAACCTGGCAATGCAGTTTGTTGATCAGCAGTGCTCCTATTCCGGTTTGGTAGAACTTGAATCAACCGTGGAAAAGCAAATGAACGGTGTCTGAGCAGCCGAACCGTGGTGCTTGCCGCCGCCGGCTTTTTTCAAGGATATTGGTTTTGTTGATATTAGCGCGTAAAAGCAATGAGTCCATTAACATTGGTGATGATATTGTCATAACCGTCCTGTCCATTGATGGCGGGACGGTTAAACTGGGTGTGGAGGCGCCCAAAGAGGTGAAGCTGCTGCGCGGCGAGGTTTACGAACGTATCAGCAAGACCAACCAGGAAGCGGCAAACAGTGATTTCAACCTGTTGAACAACTTGAGCGTGGACAAGGTGGCCGGGCATCAAGAAAAACGATGGCTTCCCGGTTCTGGTGATGGCTTGCCGGTTGTTGCGGTGGCCGGCAAGCGTCGGAAGGATCCGCGAAGTTAATGGGGGCTGTATTGAGCGGCCGGTTGTTTAATGGGGATGGAAAGATAGTTTTGTCGCCAGGAGAACAAATCTTTTTAGGCCGTTATGGATGGAGCGGGTATGAACATGCAATGGGATAATGAACAGCTTTTACAAGCGGTAGCGAACCTGGTTCCTTGCGGCCTGGTGGTTTTGTCCGGCAGCGGGACTGTTGAAATATGGAACCGTCAATTGCAGCAGATGACCGGTCTGGATGAACAGGAGGTTAAATCCCGGCCATGGTCCGAAGTGGCGGAAAAAGTTCTGGATCAGGGCGGCGATTCCTTGGAAGCTCTGACTCAGGCTGATCCCCCCGAGGTGTTTTCCGAGGTGCAGCATGTTGGCCGCCAGTGTCAAATGATCAACGCCGCCGGGGAGCAGGTGCCGGTGGACATCCTGTTCTTTCCGGTTCCCGCTCCGGGGATGTCCGGCGGGTCGGAGTCTGAGCCGCTGCTGGTGGGGATTTTTTCCTGGTCCGGAGTGGAGGATGTGGTTGATGGTGAACAGCTTTCGGGTTGGGATCAGCTGAGCGGCATTCCCAGCCAGTACGAACTCTCTTTCATCATGCCCCAGCAGCTGGCCTTGCTGGCCCGCTACAATATTCCTTTTACCCTGCTCTTCCTGGAAATAGAAAATTGTCAGGCGGTGATTGATTCCCTTGGCCTTGAGGTTTGGAACTCAACCTTGCGGGCGATTTATGAAAGCCTGCAGTCCATCGTCCGCCGGGCCGATTTTGTCGGCGGCTACGATCATGCCACTTTCTGGCTGATGCTGGCCAACGCCAGTGAAGAGGGCAGTGTAAGGGTGGCTGAGAAGATGCTGGTGCACGCCTCGCGGATTACGGTGGAAAATGCGAACACGGCTCTTGCCGCTGCGGTGGGTGGGGCCATTGCCCGCAGCGGAGAAACGCCAGATGCCTTTTTTACCCGGGCCTATGGGGCTTTGCAGCAGGCACATGAAATTGACGGTGGAATCTTCATCGACAAGTGATCGTTTGGCGATGATGGGCAAAAAGAAATGATTCTGATTTGTGCCGCCGTTCCCGCCGAGTTGAAGCCGCTGCTTGATGACGACTTTGAGCGGCGGGGAGAAAATCTCTTCCAGCATCGTTCAAAGCCCTTGCTGCTGGCGGCCCTGGGCATTGGCGGCAGCAGTTTTTTGCTGGCCTTTTCCCGCATCTATGCACAATTCCCCTTTGCCCGGGCGCTGTTGACCGGCACCTGTGGCATCTATCCTCAAACCACGGTGGATTATCGACCCGGTATCCTTTTTTCCCCGTCATCCGCGCGCTTGGCTGATGGCCTGGCTGCTGAAGGCCGGGGATATTTCCCCGAGAGCATGCCGCAGGAATTTCCTTTGGACCCCGGCTTCTGGCCCCGGGAGCGGGTTTATCATGGCCCCTGCCTGAGCCCGGCCGTCATCACCGCCGATGACGCGCTGGCGGTTCGGCTTGGCCGCCATTACCGGGCGGTGGCCGAGCAGATGGAATGTTTTGCCTTTGCCGCTGCCTGCCGGGAATTTAATGTTCAAGCGTCAGCCTTGTTTGCGGTCAGCAACCTGGTTGGAGCCGCCGGGCATGTGCAATGGTTGTCCAACCATGGATGGGTGGTTGAAAAATCCTGTTCCCTGATCCGCGAATTCCTGCCTGAACTGCTTTCTTCTTCCTGACCGCTAGCCTTTTTTCGCTCCGGTGCCTTCCAGGGCCGCGATTCGCTGTTCCAGCGGGGGGTGTGAATAGTGGAGCATGACATACAGGGGATGGGGGGTGAGGTTGCTCAGGTTGTTGGCGGCCAGTTTCTTCAACGCCTTGATCAGCTCTTCCGGCCTGCCGGTCGTCCGGCTGGCATAGGCGTCCGCTTCAAACTCGTGCTTTCTGGAAAGATGGTGGAGGATGATGGCCAGCAGAAACTCCACCGGGGCGTAAAGCATGCTGAACAGGATCAGCCCCACGTAAATCGACGGTTGTTCGACGAAGAAAGCGGCAAACAGCTGCGGCTGGCCGATAAAGAGATTCAGCAGGTAGAACATGAATCCCAGATGGGCAATGGCCAGCAGCAGGTTTTTCAACACATGCTTCCTGCGGTAGTGGCCGATTTCGTGGGCCAGGATGGCCAGCAGTTCCTCGGTGTCATGCTGTTCAATCAGGGTGTCAAAGAGCGCGATGCGCCGGTGCTTGCCGAAACCGGTGAAAAAAGCATTGGCCTTGCTGGAACGGCGTGAACCGTCAATAACAAAAACGTTTTCCAGCGGAAACCTGACCGATTTGGCATAGCTGAGGATGGCTTCCTTCAGCGGGCCTTCCGCCAGCGGGGTGAATTTGTTGAACAGCGGCATGATCCAGGTGGGAGCAATAAACTGGATGGCCAGGATGGCCACGGTGGCGATGCCCCAGCAGTAAAGCCAGGCCAGCGATCCGGTTTTCTGCAGAAACAGGAGAATGGCGGCCAGCAGGGGGGCGCCGATCAGGACGCTTAAAACGATTCCCTTGATTCGGTCGGCAATGAAGGTGGTAATGGTGGTTTTGTTGAAGCCGAAGCGATTTTCAATCACGAAGGTGTCGTAAAGATCAAAAGGCAGAAAGAGCATCATCCGCAGCAGCAAGAGCAGACCGATATAGAGCAGGCCGGTCGGGATTTCTCCCAGGTGCCAGCCCCGAACCAGGATGTCCAGGTGGTTGAACCCGCCGGCAAACCAGAAAATCAGGGTGACGGCCAGAGAAATAGATGAAGTGATCAAGCCGAAGCGGGTGGTGACCCGCAGATATTGTTGGGATTTCTGGTAGCGTTCCGGTTCAAAGCAATCCTGGAATTCGGCTGGTATTTTATCCCGTACCGCTCTGAGGTTCAGCAGATCGGCAGTCAGTTGCAGGCTGAAATTAATCAGCAGAGTTGCCAGGATGATGACGCCGTAGATGTTCATGTTGGCCGACCTTGGTATGATGGTTTTTGGTTTGGAAACAGGATGCGACTATAGAACTTTGCCGCCTTTTTCTCAACTGCTTATTTGTTTTCGCCTCTTCCGTAGGCAAGTTTTGTCCTCCAGTTGTTTTGTTGTTTCCCGTTGGGAAAAATTTTCCTTCTCGCTGCCACTTTTTGCAATATGGGCTTGTCAAAACCGGTCCAGGTATGATAACAGAGTTCTTCCCTCGCGTGCGTGGGCAATTAGCTCAGTTGGATAGAGCGTTGGCCTCCGGAGCCAAAGGCCGCAGGTTCGAATCCTGCATTGCCCGCCAATAAAATAAAAGGCTTGCCCAAGTGTCATGGGGCAAGCCTTTTTTGTTTTCAACCCACCCGCCTGGATAGTCAGGCGGGTGGGGGTGGTGGGTATCGGGAACCGGCATTGAGTTGTCAACTTTTAGCGGTCGACTGCTGCGAGGGCAATGATTGCCGCCTGCTTCTGGTCACAAACCGCTGCGGCTCAGAGAGTATTCCTTTTAATCCTGAGGCCTAAAAGTGAAAAATGCAAAGCAGGCCTAAATACATCTGGTTGTCGTCGCCTTCGTCGTCAACGATGGGACTGTCCTTGGCATCGTCAAGGAGCTTGGTATAGACGCCCGTAATCCTGATGATCGCCTGGTCGGTAATGTCATAGTCGGCGGTCAGACCCATCCTGACATCCTTGAAACATGCCTCGGCGTCATGATATTCCAGGCCGCTGGAGCCGACGTTGTCAGCATCCACTTGAAAATAGGTTTCCATGTAGTCGTCGTCGGCGTAGGTGGTGGAAATGAACGGGGTTAAAGACGCATATTGTGACAGTTTGGCGGTATAGGCTCCCCGCAGGGTGATCAGATAACCGTCGTGTTCGTTGGAAACATCGGTGACGGCGTCAATGCCCAGCAGCCACGGGCCGCTCTTGTAGGCCAGAAAGGCTCCGGCTTCAACCGCGGCGTCAATGTCATCCATGTTGTCGACCCGGTCGTTGTCGACATTGTCCCGTTCCCGGCGGTACTGCAGGATCGGGCCAAACTGCCACTCGTCGGAAAGAATATTGATGCGCAGCGAGTTGCCGTCCAGCAGCACGTAGCGGCCGCTTTCCCATAAGACCTTGGCAAAGGGAATGACGACCGCTTCATAGTCGTCTGAACCTTCGTAATCGGGCACCATGCCAACGCCCAGGCCCAAAGAGGTCTTAAAATCTGCGGCAAACATGGGCAGTGCGGTCAAAAAGCTAACCGCCAAGATCGCTATAAGGATGATTTTAACCTTTCTCATCTGCTTTCCTTTCCGTTGGGTTTTGTGGATAAAAATAATATTAAAAGTATACGAATAATATCTTTTCACTTTTCTATCATTGTTTGCAGCTTTGTGTCAAGGGAATAGTTCATTGAAGAAGTCGAATATTTTGTTTGTGGGTTGAAGAAAATAGTTGATTTCCGCTTGAAAGCGATGAGAAAATGTTCTGGTTGTGGCAGGTGAAAGATGAAAGGGCATGAGTTTCATCTTCAGGGGGCGATTTTTATTGTAAGAGGAGGAAGGGGCATGAAAAGCTATCGCAAAGAATTATGGTTTAATACTCCCACCAGGCGGGCGTTTGTCAACATTACCCCGCAGGTTGAAGAATGTCTGCGGGACAGCGGCATTTGCGAGGGTTTGGTTCTGGTTAATGCCATGCACATCACCGCGTCGGTGTTCATCAACGATGACGAATCAGGCCTGCATCACGATTTTGACGTCTGGCTGGAGAAGCTGGCTCCCCATGAGCCGCTGTCGCAGTACCGGCACAACGGCTATGAGGACAATGCCGACGGCCACTTGAAGCGGCAGATTATGGGCCGGGAAGTGGTGGTGGCCGTAACAGACGGAAAACTGGACTTTGGTCCCTGGGAACAGATATTTTACGGGGAGTTTGACGGTCGGCGCCGGAAGCGGGTGCTGGTAAAAATCATTGGCGAGTAGTCCGGGGGCAATCATCGAATGACCTTCCTTAACGCTCATTCGTAAATGTTCATTTCCCGTTGAACGCTTTCAGCGATCAATAGTCAATTTTCAGTAAAACATTGAAAAGACAACTTGTTAAGCTGAAAGTTAATGCGGGGGTACGTCCCGCAACCCAAACGTATTGTACCACAGTACTGTCCGGTTAGGTTCTTGCATGCTGTTGACCGGTGCAGTTTTCAGCGCTTTTGGCGCTCGATTGCCTGTTTTTCCAGCGGCCAAAACCGCTATGAGCCATGCCCGAACATCCTTAAGTATCCCCGATAATTTCTTGTTTTTTTTACCCCTCAAGGGGGTACTGAAAAGAGTGACAGCCTTTC
>JAOZRP010000605.1 GCA_029940125.1 bacterium | reverse complement strand
GGGACAAAATCCGCCCCCGTTTCCAGGTGGAAGTTGAAGTTGATCAGGCCGTGCTCTACTTCCAGGATGTTGTTCATGGTGAAGCTGAGGTCAAAGGAAGCGGCGATGTCCAGGACGGCGCCGGAATCGGCAATGACCAACGAACTGCCGGCGGCATCTATTGCTCCGTTCAGGGAAAAATCAGCGGCGCTGGAGACCACGTCAAGGGAGGCGCCAAACTGACTGCTGTCAAACTGGCCGTTTGCAAAGCGGCCCAGGGTGACGGTCATGCCCAGGGTCAGCGGCTCGAGATGCAGGTCGGCGAAGCCAAGGGTGATCAGGCCGGTGTCGGCTAGGGCCAGTTGGCCGTCTTTTAACGAGGCCACGTTCAGACCAAAGGTAAACACCTCAGAGCCGTTGACCGTGGAGAAAAGAAGAGATTCGTTGGGGTCGGGCGAGGCAATTTCGATGATCGGCGTAAACCCGAGATGGTCAAAAGCGCTGGTGTCAAAGGTGCCGGTTGCCGTGAGGCTGAAGGAATTCAGGGAGCCGCTGGAGAACACGGCTTCAATAGTATTGATGTCAAAGGGCAGGATGCCGCCGATGCCCATGGTTTTGGCCAGGCCGGTCTGCGACTGCACCGTGGCCGAGGCCAGGGTGAATTCCGGCAACGCGCCGCTGGTTGGATAACGCAGCTCCAGGCCGTTGATGATAAATTCAAGATCAAGGGTGGAAACCGAGGCCGCAGCAGTTGCCGCGCTGAGTAGCAGGGAGCCGGGGGCCATGTTTGTACCAATATTCAACTGGCAGTCACTGGCGCTCAAGGCCAGGGCGCCGTCGGCGGCGGTGGCGGTTATCTCGTCAGCGCTCCAGGAACTGCTGAGGGTGCCGTCCTGCACCACCAGAGTTCCGTGCAGACCGGTGACCGCGGCCATGCCCTGATTGTTGTTGGCCCGGGGCAGCAGGGTGGCGGATGTAACATTAATGGCAATGCTTCCCTGGGTGAGACTCGGGGCTGCCGGGTTGAGGTAATTTATTGCCAGGTCGGACACGGTTACGG
>JAOZRP010000604.1 GCA_029940125.1 bacterium | reverse complement strand
TCCTGAATCCGGGTCAATGGCCGCGCCGGCCGGGGCGCCGGCAGCCAGAGAATAGGTAACGCTGCCGCCGTAAGGATCACTGGCGGTGACCGCGAAGCTGACTTCCTCCCCTTCGTCTACGGTGAGGTCTCCGAGGGGCTCAATCTCCGGCGGGGCCGTAACCTGTACGGCAACGGTCTGTGGTGCGATATAGGAACCGTCTTCGTCGGTGGCCGCGGCGGCAACGGTAAAGGTGCCGAAGCCGATGTTGCCGTAGTCAGCGGCAAAAAGGCTCAAATCGTTGGCATCCACATCCCCGTCATGGTCGAGATCAGCCGTAAGGCTGCCGCCGGTCTGGTTGTACTGGCCGGCAAAAACCGCCATGTCGGTGCCGTCCACGTCGCCGTCATGGTCAAAGTCGCCGGCAAGCCAGGATGTCTGCTGGTAGAAATGGGAGACGGTGTTGGGATTGCCGGCAATTTCCTCGATCACCCCGTCGCCCCAGTTGATGGTCCAGCCGCTGATGGCGTCGTCGCCGGGATCGCTGGCAGCCAGGGCGAGAATATATTCCTCCCCGACCAGAGCGGTGGAGTTTCCGGAGATGGTCAGGGTGGGAGCGACGTTGTTGACGGTAACCGTAAAGCTTGACTGGCTGGTCAGGCCGTGGTCAGAAAGGGCGACCACAGTAATTTCGCGGGAGTCGTCGCCGTCAGTTGCCGTCCAGGCAAAAAGTCCTGAATCCGGATCAATGGCCGCGCCGGCCGGAGCATCGGCTGCCAGACTGAAGGTGATGGTTCCGCCTTCGGGGTCGCTGGCGGTGACCGTAAAGCTTATGGCATCGCCTTCGTTGATGGTGAGGTTGCTGATGGGATCAATTTCCGGCGGCAGGATTACCTCCTGCACGGTAATGGCTACCGTTGCCGGATCACTGACCAGGGCGTTGCTTCCGGTTCCGGCGGGGTCGCCGGTGTCGGTTGCCGTGTAGGTGAAACTGTCGGGGCCGAAGTAGTCGGCTGCCGGGGTGTAGAGAAAGGTGCTGCCGCTTTGCTGCACCAGGGAGCC
>JAOZRP010000277.1 GCA_029940125.1 bacterium | reverse complement strand
TTTTTTTACCCCTCAAGGGGGTACTGAAAAGAGTGACAACCTTTCAGGGATAATGCACTAACTCGTGTCATTTTGAGGTCAAAGATGTTGAAACTATTATTTCCCATGGTAAAAAAATCGGGCCGGCGAAGTTTCCTGTTTTGCCTGGTGCTGATCCTGGTGCTGAGTGCCAATGTCCTGGCGGCGGGAAAGTCGGCTGCCAAAAAAAGCAAACCCGGCAGGATGGCGGTTGTTTCTCTCGGGCGGGGGAAGGTGGCCCTGTTCTGGCCGCCCGTCCTTTCCCTGTACACCGGCGGCGGCTGGCAGCTCCAGGATGTGCGCACCGGCAAGATCGTTGCCTGCTGGACGGCGAAGGACCTCGAGCGGGGCCTTTCCTCCCTGCCCGGGGAGCGCCGGGAGAAACTGCGTCCTTTTGTTGTCTCCCTGCGGACCATGAAAGACAGGAAAAAGGCAGCGGAGCAGGTTGCCTGGCTGCTGATGGGGGGGATGACCGACTTTTCGCTGGCCAGGAAGCTGGGCATGGGCTGCCTGCTCAAAGATGTTCCCAAGGGTAAACGGTCATATCGATTAACAATCCTGGGTGAAAACAAAAAAACCATTGGTAAAAAAATAAGCAGCCGTGTTGTTGACGGCTGGCAGGCTGACCCTTTGCCGCCGGCGGCTGTCGGCCTGCGCGGGGAAAGCGGACAGAATGGAATGAAACTGTATTGGACCCAATCGGAGAAACAGGCCGTTCCCACTCCGCTTTTCCAGGTGAGCCGGAAAGGGCAGGGAGGGAAGGAGAAGCTCCTGACTCCCGAGCCGCTGTGGTTCCCCCGGGAAAGCGGCCCGGAAAAGCCGGTTTTCGTGGATATCAGCGCTCCCCTGGAAACCAGGCTGACCTACACGGTTCGACTACAGGACATTTTTGGCCGTTTATCTAGGCCGGCGTCGGTAACCGTTTTCCATGCCGACCTCGACGCCCTCCGGCCCCCGGAAAAAGTGAAAGCCGAGGCTGGCGTCAACCGGGTCGAACTCTCTTGGGAGCTTCGAGACAATCCCTATACCTCGGGCTACGTGGTTGAGCGGAGCCGCCGAGGCCGGGGAATCTACGAGGTGCTGACTGCTAAAGGCCTGTCCCGGTCAACCGGCCGCTACCTGGACAAGACGGCCCAGGGCGGCTTTACGTATTACTACCGGGTTCGTTCGGTGGGTCCGCGGGGCGACGTCGGCCGTCCTTCCGAACCGGCGTCGGCGATGGCAAAAACTGCCGGTCCTCCCAAAATTCCCGCTGACGTCCAGGCGGAGGTCAGCCCGACCATGGTCCACCTGCACTGGCGGCCGCTGCCCCTGCCGGTTGCCGGGTATATTGTTGAAAAGAAAAAGGAAAAGGACAATACTTGGGTGCGGCTGAATTCCGATCTGTTGACCCTGCCCCAATTTGACGACCCGGTGAATCTGGGGGACTTCGGCTGCCGCCGCTACCGTGTCACTGCCGTGGCTTTTGGCAATCAAAAGAGCAAACCGAGCCGGGAGGTGGCCGTGCAGCTGCCGGGGCATCCGCCGGTTCCCACTCCCTTCCTGGCCGACGTCCGGGCTGACGAAGGGGTGGTAAGGTTGACCTTCCATGCTTCCGAACCGGCTGCGCGCACGGATCATTTTTTGCTGGTGCGCGGCAATTCCATCGAGGACGTGGGTCTGGTGATCGCCAAGGAGATTAAAGGGTCGGCAACCGTCTATGAAGACCGCCTGGTCAAGCCCGGTGAAGACTACTGGTACGCGCTGATTGCCGTGGACAAAGACGGTTACCGCTCGGAAATGGGCAACAAGCTTTTTGTCATTGCCGGGTCGCCGAAGATTCCCCGCCCCGATCAACCGACAGCCAAACTGCTTGAAAAACCATTTCACCGGGTGAAGATTACCTTTGCCCGGCCGGCCGGCTACCTGCGGGCGGCGGTGATGCGCAAGCTGGATGACGGCCCCTGGGTGACCATTGCCAGAGACGTGGCCGGCGTTGGTGAAATAGTGGATGCCGATCCGCCGCGCTCGGGCAGCGTCCAGTACCGCGTCGTCTACTTGGATGAAAGCCACCAGTGGGGGCCGCCGTCAAAAAGCGTTATCCTTGATTTTGACAGGTAACTTGTCGTGCGGGAAAAATCCTTTGATCTCCATCTTGAGGGCATTGGAACGGTGTGCTTCCATTCCAGTTCGCGGGCCCGGCGACTCAGTATTGCTGTCGTCCCCTTTCGGGGCGTCCGGGTTTCCGTACCTTTGACAATGTCGCTGACCAGGGCGGAGCAGACGGTGCGGTCACGGAAATTGTGGATAAGCAAACACCAGGAGCGGGTGCAAAAGATTGAAAAGAAATGCCGGGAGCTGCTGCTGCGGCCCGGCAGTTTCGATCCTGATGAAGCCCGGGAATCATTGATCTCCCGGCTGCAGCAGCTGGCCGAAAAGCACGGCCTTGGCTACAGCCGGGTAGCCGTTCGTCGGCAGCGGACCCGGTGGGGAAGCTGTTCGGCAGCCAATGCCATCAGCCTCAATGTCAAGCTCGCCCTCCTGCCGGATGAATTGCGGGATCTGGTCCTGGTTCATGAACTGGTGCATACGAAAGTAAAGAATCATGGGCGGAATTTCTGGCAGCTGCTGGAAAAACTGGTTCCCGGGGCCAGGGATCTCGATAGGCAATTGAAAACCTACAGCGGTCTTCTGTTCCTTCCCTGATGCTTTGCCCGGTGTTTGACGGAAAAAAGGGGGCGACCTGCGGGCCGCCCCCTTTGAATGTAGGGTTTTAATGGATTGTGTTATTGAATATTTACAGTGACCTTAATGCCGTTGGGCGGGCTGGGTGCACGCGTGTCAATGTGGGTGCTGGCCTCACTGGAATAGGAGCTTTCGTTGCCGCTGGTATCCACGGCGGTAACCACGTAGTAATAGGTAGCTTCGGTGGCATCGGGAATAGTGTCAATGTATTGTGGAGCGCTCGTTTTGGCAATGATTGAGGAATTGAGTTTTACGTAGCCGGAACCGCTGGTGGTGCTGCGATAAATATTGTAGCCGGCCAGGTCGCTTTCCGTATTTGCTGACCAGGTGGCGGTGACCTGAACCGCTGCCTGGACATTGAATGCAACGCCAATAACGACGAGCAGGATGATGGTGAAAATGGTTTTCTTCATGGTTGGAACCTCCTTGTTTTGGTAATGTTATTATTTTTTTGTCAGCTGTATGATCTTCAATCAAATTGTATGTTGCTACCGCTACCGTATTGAATTGCATAGAGCGTGCCAACTGGTGGCCATTGCTTTGAAAAAAGTGATAATTGCTGTTGTTACCATCTTAACCTATTGATAATACATTATATTATTTGATTTCTTCAGGGTTGAAAAAGTTGTCGGGAAGCTTTTCTTCTCTTAGTCCCCAGCCTGAGATGCCTTGTGCATGCCCCTGTTCTTCCATGGATTTTCCGGTTTCCGGCATCTCTCTCCTCTGTTTCGTGTTTTAGTGATCGGCAGACGGATGAGGGATGATTTTGCAGTCTTAATTACAAAATGGTTATTATGGTCAGGGCGGGGATGGAAGATTGCCGCCGTTTGATTTTTTGTTGCGTTTTTTGTTGACATTTCCCCAGTTATACTATAAGAGATGCGCTCGATAACCGGGTGACGGTTGTCGCCAGCCGTTTCATAACAATTTCGACCATG
>JAOZRP010000276.1 GCA_029940125.1 bacterium | reverse complement strand
TTTTTTTTTGACAGCCTTTCAGGGATAAGGCACTAAAAACTGATAGCTAACAGCTTATCCGGAAACGGTAGTTTCCGGATGAATACTCATAAAGGAGAGTGACTTATGAATCCCGCTGTCATTATTTTTCCCGCCTTTGCGTTGTTCGTTCTGGTTGCCTGGGCCGTGGGAACCTACAATAAATTCATCAAGTATCGCAACCGGATTGAGGAATCCTGGAGCGGCATCGATGTGGCCCTGAAGCGGCGGGCCAACATCATTCCCAGTCTGGTGCGGGTCATTGAGGGCTATGGTGCCCATGAGGCAAAAATTTTCCAGGAAAAAACCAGGGTGCTTGGGGGAGAAGAGGGTCGCCGGCATGAGCGCCTGGAGGCGGAAAGCCGGATTTCACAGTCGCTTGGCGGCCTGCTGGCCCTGGCCGAGGCCTATCCGGACCTGAAAGCCAGCGAGAATTTCCTTGATTTGCAGAACAGCCTGGATGAGATTGAACGGGAAGTGCAGAAAGCGCGGAATCGCTACAACGCCTATGTCGGTCGTTACAACGTCCTGGTTGAATCATTTCCGGCGAACGTTATTGCCCGGAAATTTGGCTTTCAAAAGCAGAACTACCTGGCCCTGGAACTTGCCACCCAACGGGAAATGCCTAAGGTTGCTTTTGCGGAGGGTGGGGATGACTGAAGCTGGATGCCGGCGGATAACCGCGGAATGCCTTTTTGGCCTTGCTCCGGCTTTTTATCGGTAATGGGAGAAGTACCATCGTGAACAAACAACCGACGTTCCTGCGAAAGTTTTACCTGTACGTTGTTGGGGCCATGCTGGTGCTGACCTTTCTCCTGGTGGGAACGAGCATGCTGCTGCGCTATCGTCACGCACGGCGGGATATGGAAAGGCTGCGTCATGATTACCTTTCCAGTCAAAAATCCCTGATCAAAAGCGAGGTGGACCAGGCGCTTGAGGTGATGGATCAGTTGTGGCTGGAAAGTGACCGGCAGGTCAGGACAGAGGTTCATTCACGGGTTGATGAAGCCTGGGCTCTCGCCGACCATTTGTATCGGCGCTATCGGTCGCGCAAGCCGGATGCGGAGATCAAGCAGCTGATTATTGACGCCCTGCGGCCGATTCGCTACCGCCAGGGCCAGGGATATTATTTTATCACCCGGGGTGACGGGGTGGAAGTTCTCTTTGCCGACCGTCCGGAAATGGAAGGACGCAACCTGTTGTCGGTTCAGGATACCGAGGGGCGCTTCGTGGTCCGGGATATGATCGCCCTGGCCCATGATCAGGGGCACGGCTTTTATCACTATACCTGGAGTCGGCCCGGCAGCAAGGGGATGGGGTTTGACAAGATTTCATTTGTTCGCCATTTTGCTCCCTTTGACTGGGTTATTGGTACGGGCATCTATTTGGATGAAACCCGGAGCCAGTTTCAGCGCCTTTTGACCGACTATGCCCGCAAACACCGTTTCGGTCCGCAAGGCAATGGCTACATCTTTATTATCCGCCTGCATGACATCCAGGGTGGGCCGCGTTTTGGCACCGTGTATGTCAATCCCAACCGCCCGGATTTGGTCGGCAAAGATATTTCGGATGATATTCAGGATGCCCGGGGGAAAAAATTTTGCCGGGAATTTTTGCTGAAGCTGCGCCAGAAGGGTGAGGGTTTTGTTAACTATTGGTATAAAAAGTTTGACGCCCCCGCTTCTCCAAAAATCAGTTTTTTTAAATTGACCCCCGACCGGCATTTTATTGTTGCGGCCGGGGTCTATCTGGATGACCTGGAGCGTCAGATTGCCGCTTTGCAGACAGAAGCCCGGAGGGAGCTTTTTGCGGATTTGCAGCTTTACCTGCTGCCGGTGTTTTTCGTTCTTTTGTTCTACCTTTTCTGGTTCCGGGGGCTTTATCGGCAGCTGGCCGGGGGGGTGGAGCTGTTGACGGATTTTTTCGCCGGAGCGGCCGGCAGGGGGGAGTTCATTGACAGCAGCCGCCTTCGCTTTGCCGAATTGGGTACCCTTGCTGAACACGCCAACCGGATGTTGAAGGATAAACAGCAGGCTGAACAGCAACTCCGCTCCAGTGAAGCACTTTTTCGCTCCCTGGTGGAGAATTCCCCGACGGGAATTTTTCTCCTTAACGAGCATCTTCAGTTTGTCTATGTCAATGACCGTTTCTGCCAACTCATGGGCTATAACGAAAAGGAATTAATTGGCATGGATTGTCGCCAATGCCTGGATGAAAAGAGCCTTGATTTGGCAATCGGACGTTTTCATCGGCGGATGCGAGGGGAAGAGGTCGAGTCGCGTTATGAAATTACCGTGGTGCGCAAAGATGGCAGCCGGTTTCCAGCTGAGCTTTTTACTACGGTTTTTGAGGGTGCTCAGGGGAGAAAAATGATGCTGGATCAAATTGTTGATATCTCCGAACAGAAAAAACAGGCGGCTGAAAAGGAAAAGCTGCTGGAAGAACTTCGCCAGGCCAAAAACCTGGAGACCCTCGGCACCCTGGCCGGCGGCATCGCCCATGATTTCAACAACCTGCTGACTGGGGTGTTTGGCAATATTTCTCTGGCCCGAATGCACATAAAGGCAGGTGATCCGGCGGCCGGCCAGCTGGATGCCGCCGAGCGGGCGCTTGAACGGGCCCGGTCCCTGACCCGCCAGTTGTTGACTTTTTCCCAGGGTGGATCACCGGTGCTGGAAACGCAGGATATTCGGCGAATCATTGCTGAAACGGCGTCTTTCAATCTGGCCGGCAGCAACGTGAAACTGGAAATGTGTTTTTCTCCGGATACCTGGAACACCATGGTGGACAAGGGACAGATCAGCCAGGTGATTGCCAACCTGGTGCTCAATGCCGACCAGGCGATGCCTGATGGCGGTGTTTTGATGATTTCCTCCGAGAATGTGACTGTGGTTGAGGGTGAAGATGAAATGCTGGCTCCCGGTCCCTATGTAAAGCTCAGTTTCCAGGATCAGGGCGTCGGCATTCCGGTGGAATACCAGGAAAAGATTTTTGCTCCTTATTTTACCACCAAACAGACGGGCAGCGGCCTGGGTCTGGCAACCGTGTATTCTATTGTTCGCAGGCATGGGGGGCATATCCGGGTTTCATCGTCCCCTGGCCAGGGAAGCCTGTTTACTGTTTACCTGCCGGCGGTGGAGGCGGAAGACAGGGTTGAGCCCCCGGTTGTTGTCTCACAGACGTCATCAGAAGCAGGAATCCCTGCTGGCTGGCGGGTCCTGGTCATGGATGACGAGGAAGTGATTCGCGAAGTAGCCGTGGAAATGCTGGAGGTTCTGGGTTGCGAGGCTGAGGCGGTAGCTGATGGTCGTAAAGCCCTGGAATGCTATCGTGAATCCCTGGCCGCCGGCCGGCCTTTTGACCTGGTGGTTATGGATTTGACCATCCCGGGGGGGATGGGCGGCGAAGAAGCGGTACGGGAAATACTCCAGATTGATCCCCAGGCCCGGGTCGTGGTTTCCAGTGGCTACTCCGAGGATTCGGTGGTTGCCAATTTTCGTGATTATGGTTTTGTCGGGCGGATAGCCAAGCCGTACAACCTGAATGAATTGAACGCTTTGCTGGAATCGCTGCTTTGATTTAAACTCAGTACCGTCCGGTTAGGTTCTTGCGTGCCGGCAACCGGTGCAGTTTTCGGCGCTTTTGGCGCTCGATTGCCTGTTTTTCCAGCGGCTCATTTCGCTAAAGTTG
>JAOZRP010000603.1 GCA_029940125.1 bacterium | reverse complement strand
GCAACTTTAAATTGCCCAAAAACTAGTTTACAGGTCAAAAACAGCCGAAATCAAGCTGTTCCTCACCCTTGAGCTTGCATTTCCAAATAAAAACAAGCTAAAGTAATAACTATTGCTTTGTCAAGGTTTTTCTGAAAGCTGATCACTGAAAGCGTTCACCGGGAAATGAACATTTCCGGACAAAAAGTAAACGAGGAGGCATTAATGTCAGAGTTGATGATTGTTATTCCGGCCCGCTACCAGTCCTCCCGCTTTCCTGGCAAGCCCCTGGCCCGGCTGCTGGGGAAGCCGATGATCCAATGGGTGATTGAACGCTGCCGGCAGGCGGATGCCGGAGGGCGGGTTCTGGTTGCCACTGACGACGAGAGGATTTACCAGGCCGTTGCCGGACTGGGAGTTGAAGTTGAAATGACCGCGGCTGAGCATCAGAGCGGCACAGACCGCCTGGTTGAAATCGCCGGTCGACATCCCGAAACAACCTGGTTCATGAATGTCCAAGGGGATGAACCGGACATCAGTCCGCTCCTGATCGATGACGTCGCTGCTCTGCTCCGGCAGACTACGGATCCCCGCACCATCATCTCCGCCCGCGCTCCTTTTGCTTCCCGGACTGATTTTCTCTCCCCCCACGCGGTCAAAGTGGTCGTGGACCACGAAGGTCGGGCACTCTACTTCTCCCGCTCCCCGATCCCCTATCGCCGGGATGTACCAGCCGGCGAGCAAAGTTTTCCCAACCAGCTCTGCTGGCAGCATATCGGCATCTACGGTTTTCACCGGGAGTTTCTCCGACAGCTGCCGGTATTCCGGCCCGGCAGGCTGGAAGCATGTGAAAAACTGGAACAGCTGCGCTGGCTGGAAAACGGCTGCCGCATCGTCATGATCGACACCGACTACCACGGCCGCGGCATTGACACGCCTGCAGACCTGGAAGAACTGGCCAAAAGCTGGAAGGAAAAAGAAAATGGCTGAAATCCATAAGGAAATCAGCCATTTAAGAAACATGGTGCCGAAGGCGAGACTCGAACTCGCACAAGCGTACGCTCACTAGACCCT
>JAOZRP010000025.1:10246-13840 GCA_029940125.1 bacterium | reverse complement strand
GCCTGAAAAGGGAATGCCGTGAAAATCGGCAACGGGCCCGTCGCTGTAACCGGGGACGAAAACCGCGAAATACCACTGGCTGAATCGGTAAGCTGGGAAGGTGCGGTGAGTAGGATGATCCGGAAGTCAGAAGACCTGCTTTGAACCTGATAGTCAGTCTCGATCTCCGTGGCTTGGGATGAGGCTGCATGCTGCGGGAAAATCAGGGATCCCCGGATCAGTAACATGGTCCGGGGATTTTTTTATGCCGGCGTGGCGTTTATCTCCGCGTTTTTGCCGTGTGGAGCAGGAGTAATGAAGATGAAAAAATATTGTCGATTGACAGCTGTCCTGGCGGCCGTGATTGCTGTGCTGGTTGCCGGGGCAGCCGCCCATGGGGCCTATCCGGTTCGTTTTGTTGATACGGCCGGCCGGCAGATAGAAATTGGCGCGATGCCGCGGCGGGTGGTGTCCCTGGTGCCGACAATTACCGAAATGATCATGAGACTGGGGGCGGCGGATAAAGTGGTCGGCATTACCTGGCATTCGGTGCTGCCGCCGGACTGCGCCGGCAAAACCATCGTCGGCGGTTTTCTGCATCCGGATCCGGACCGGGTTGCGGCCCTGAAGCCGGACCTGGTTTTTTACGCCGGCCTGCAGGAAGAAATTCCGGCGAAGCTGGCTGGCAATACCCGCCTGGTTGACTTGGAATCCCGTTCCATCGAGGACGCCTTCTCCCATCTGCGACTGCTGGGCGTGATTTTTGGCCGTCAGTCGCGAGCGGAAGAAATCATTGCCGAAGAGAAAAGACAGCTGCGGGTGGTGTCTGCCAAGATCGACCGGATTTCGGCGGCAAAAAGGCAGCGGGTCATCCGGCTGATGGGCCGGACCGCGGTGATGACCCCCGGCAGTGACTCCTTTCAGCAGGAATATATCCGCCGGGCCGGCGGCATCCCGCCGGATTTTGGCCGAAAGGGGAGCATTATTTCGGTGTCCCTGGAGGAATGGCGGCGTTTCAACCCGCAGGTTGTGTACGGCTGCGGCGGCGACCGCCGGGCGGCAAAATTGCTGGAACAGCCGGGCTGGCGGGAGGTTGAAGCGGTCAGAAATGGGCGGATATATTTTTTCCCCTGCGACCTGACCTGCCGGGCCGCCACCCATCCGGGTGCCTTTACGTCCTGGCTGGCCGCCCGGATTTACAGGCGGGAATTTGAACAGCTGGCCAACAACGTCCTGCCGGAAAAGATCGTCAGCCAGCGGCCGGTGAGCATCGATCTTGCTTACGTGAAACGGGCGCGGATCATCGAGAGCGACATCCGTGATTTCCGCAACCGGACCCTGGTGGTGGATTTTGGGCAGCCGCTGCGGGTGGTGTCCACCCTGGAAGGGGAAAAACAGGGCGTCGAAAGGGTTGCCAACCATTACTTCCCGCCGCCGAGCTGGGGGCTGGGGCACGATCTGGGGCTGGCCGGTCTCCGCTCCCACACTCTCGAAGTTCTCGGCCTGGATCCGGCAAGTACGGCAATCCTGTTCACCGGGGCGGACATGAACAATCTGGCGGTGGTGAAAAAGGAATACCGTGATCTAGCCGTTTACGCCCTGGTGACCGCCGGCGTCCATTCCAACGCGGTGCGCATGGCCGAAGACGTGGGCCGCTACTATGAACCGGGCACCATCAACACCATTATCCTGACCAACGCCCGTTTGAGCCGGCGGGCGATGACCAGGGCACTGATCAGCGCCACCGAGGCCAAAAGCGCCGCCCTGGCGGACCTTGACGTCCGTTCAAGCTATACCGGGCTGGAAAACCGGGCTACCGGGACCGGAACCGACAATGTTGTCGTGGTTGAGGGGGAGGGGACTGCCATTGACAACACCGGCGGCCACGCCAAGATGGGCGAACTGATTGCCCGGGCCGTTTACGAGGGGGTTAAAAAAGCCGTTCACCGGCAAAACGGCCTGGTGGCCGCCCGCCCGGTCTTTCAACGGCTTCGGGAACGCCATATCGATATCTTTTCCCTGGCGGCGGCCGCGGCGCCGGCGGGAAAAGCCGGGGCGATGCGCCGGGAAGTGGAGCGGCTGCTGCTGCGGCCGAAATACGCCGCTTTCGTGGAGGCGTGCCTGGCCGTCAGCGACGACTACCAGCGGGGGTTGGTGGCGGATATTGAAGGGATTGATTCCTGGTGCCGGGCGGTCAGGGCTGACCTTGCCGGCCGGGAAATAGCCGCCCCCCTGGCGGTTGACGGGGTCGAGAAGTTGCCGCCGGTGATGGACCGCTGCCTGGGAGCCCTGCTTGGCGGTGCCAGGGGTAGATTGATGCCATAGGGATGCGTTGTTGTTTATAACCTTGAATCTAAGAACCTTAAATTGACAGGGAGGAAATGAAAATGTCGGGAAATTGGTTGAAGGAAAGAGAAATGAGAGCAGTGTTGCATGGCGCGGTTGTTGTACTGCTGATCCTGCTGCTGGTGATGCCGGCGGCAGCGGAGACGCCGCAGCAGATGGACGAGGTAGTGGTCAGTGCCGGCCGGATCGAGGAAAAGGTATCCGAATTGACCAGCAATGTAACCGTCATCGACGCCGAGGAAATCAGCCGGTCGGCGGCCGACAACCTCGGCGACCTGCTGGCGGAGAAGGGTGTCGGCCACATCCAGAAATATCCCGGGAATTTGATCTCCATCGGCATCCGGGGATTTCGGACTGACACCCATGGCAACGACTTGCTGGGGCACGTTCTGATCCTGCTCAACGGCCGGCGGGCCGGGACCGGCAACGTGGCCAAAATCATGACCAAGAACATCGAGCGGATAGAGATTATCCGGGGGCCGGCGGCGGTTCAGTATGGGTCGGCGGCCATGGGCGGCATTGTCAACGTGATTACCAAACGCGGCGAGGGCAAGCCGGGATTTTTCCTGGACGGCGCCCTGGGTAGCAACAACTACCAGGAAGGCAGCGTCGGTTTTGCCGGCCGCCTCGGTCTCTTTGACTTTTCCGGCAGCTATACCAGCGAGGATGCCGATGAATACGACATCGGCGGTGGCGACCGTTTTGACAACACCGACTATGAAAACGACAACGTCAGCTTGAACTTCGGGATTAATTTTCTTCCCGGTCACCGTCTGGGGGTGATTTATTCCTATTTCGATGCCGATCATGCCGGGTATCCCAGCTATATCAACAACATCGACCTGGATGACTATACCAATAAGAAAAATGAATCCATCGATGTCATCTATGAAGGAAAGGTGCGGGACGGGATGTTCTCCTGGATGGCCCGTTACTTCAACGGCAAAGACGACAATGCCTGGCACAGTCCCGCCGGCAGCGATCCTGACGGCTTCGATGCCTGGTATCCATTTTCTGCCCAGGATACTGATTTTGAGGGTGTCCAGGTGCAGGCGACTGCGGCGCTGAAATTCATTACCCTGACCGGCGGCTTTGACTGGGCTCACTATGAAATGGATTCCACCTGGACGCCGAAAGAAACCGAGTATAAAAACCCGGCCGGCTTCCTGCTGGCTAAGTCGACCTTCCTGGAGGACCGCCTGATCCTGACCGGCGGCGTCCGCTACGACGACTACAAGGTGGAGGTTGATGACGACGACAGCGAGGAAA
>JAOZRP010000025.1:0-10146 GCA_029940125.1 bacterium | reverse complement strand
GGCGTCCGCTACGACGACTACAAGGTGGAGGTTGATGACGACGACAGCGAGGAAAGCGACGACAATTGGGTGTTCAATTTTGGGATTGCCTACTGGGTGAATGACTTCCTGAAGCTCAGGGCCAACTACGGTGAAGCCTTCATCATGCCGAGTGCCGACCAGCTGGCAGCCAACCGCCCGACCTGGGGCGGCGTTCTGCGCGGCAATCCCGGCCTGGATCCGGAATCCAGTGAAACCTACGAAGCCGGCTTTGACTTCTATTATCAGCCGTTGACCCTTTCTTTAACCCTTTTCCATACTGATTTTGACGATAAAATCCAATCGGTCTCGCTTCCTGGAGGCGTGTCTTCGTGGGACAACATCGGCAGCGCCGACATTACCGGCCTGGAAGGCAACATCACCGTGGCTGTCGGTTCTATCTTCAAGCTGCCAACCACCCTGGAGCTGTACGGCAATTTTGTCTACCTGCCCGAGTACGAAGACAACGACAATGACGACCTGCTGTACGTTTCCGAGATCAACCTTTCTTATGGCTTAAACCTGCCCGACTGGCAGGGCTTTGCCGCCCGGCTGAATTTCTCCTATACCGGCAAACAGGACGTTCAGGACTGGGAAAGCGGTTGGACGGCCCCGGTGGTGCGGAAAGGCGGTTTCACCGTTGCCGACCTGACCATGAGCAAAAAGGTTGTGGATACGGACAAATACGGCGATCTGACTGTCCGCGGTGAAATCATGAACCTTTTCGACAAGGAATATTCCTATGTTAAGGGGTACCCGATGCCCGGGAGAACCTTCCAGCTTGGTCTCCGCTATGATTTTTAATGGTCTGCCGGCTGTGTCAGCGGCAGTTTCAGGTGATTTGAAAAGGGTATTGCAAAATTCACTCAGCATGGAAGGGGGAAGACATGAAACACGGATGTATTATTTATTTAGTAGGTGATGAACCATTGCGTGACGCGGCCATGGAGCGGCTGATCAGGGAAAACGGTCTTGAAACGACAGAATGCCGGGTGTGCGGCTCAAAGCCCCTGCCCAGCATCTACCAGGCCTATCGGGAACTGCAGCAGCGGCAGGTCACGGACATTGCCTGCATCTCGGTTCGTTACGATGACAGCGCCGGTGCTTATGTTTTTCTGGAAAAGGCCATGAGCCTGGACGGGTTTGCCGATCTGTCCATCCTCTGCTCGCCGGAGGAAATGGCCTGTTGAATAACTGCCGCCGCCCGTGGCCAAAAATAACTTGACTAAAAATATTAAGTTTGATAGAATTTCTCCATTAAACTTGGTTGCCACCCGGAAACTGCCGTTTCCGGGTGGGCGTCAGCCTTTGGCTTTCAGCTTGACAACTTGCTTTTTCAAGGTTTTGCTGAAAGCTGACTGCTGATTGCTGAAAACTTTAAAAACCATCAGATAAGGGGGAAATCATGGGAAAAACAATGGACAACCTGGCGGCGGCTTTCGCCGGTGAGAGCCAGGCAAACCGCAAATATCTTGCCTTCGCGCAGCAGGCTGACAAGGAAGGTTTCAAGCAGATTGCCAAACTGTTCCGGGCGGCGGCCGCGGCGGAAACGGTCCACGCCCTGGGGCATTTCAAGGCCATGGGCGGGATCGGAGACACCAAGGCCAACCTGCAGGCGGCGGTTGAGGGTGAAGGGTATGAATTCAAGACCATGTACCCGGAATTTATCGCCACCGCCAAGGCAGAGGGTGAAAAGGCGGCGCTGAGAATGTTTGAATGGGCCAACGTGGTGGAGGAAGTTCATTACGGCCTGTACGAACAGGCTGCTGTCAGCCTGGAGGCCGGCGGCGACCTGCCGGAAGAGGACATTTATGTCTGCAGTGTCTGCGGCAACACCGTCTCCGGCGCCTGTCCGGACAAATGCAGCGTCTGCGGGGTGCCGGGAAGCAAATTCGATCCAATTTCCTGAACATTGGACCGGGAAAAATCGTTTGAAATAGGGTGGCGTCATGCAGGCGCCGCCCTTTTTTACTTTCTGAGACGATGGGCAGGTCAATTCGCGTAAATTAAGGTGTATCTGTAAATCAGGCCGATTGCCAACAATTTTTTACATGGTTTTGCTTCTTGGAAAAGAATGTGTTATAAATTACAACCAAGCAAGTAAAAGGGATTGTAATTGTAAGTTTAGCAAAGTTGCCGGTTGAACAATGATCGACTACGAAAAACTGACGGCGGAATACCTGAAAAACAGCTTCCCGTTGTTTTTTACCATTGCCCGCCAGGCACCGGACCTGGAGCAGGTGCGGGAGCGGCTGGCGCTGCTGGTTACCCAGCTGGAAAATGACGCCTATCACCGTGTTTCCCAGGCCAACAACAGTTCCCAGGTCTGCGTCCGCGACTGTGCCAGGGTGATGAGGAGCATGCTGCGCGACCGGGCTGACAGCCTTTCCGGTTTCAGCATTGCCCAGGCCATCAGCGACCTGGCCCGGGATATTCCCCGCCCCGACTTGCAGCCGCCGTTCTTTGCGGAGCTGTATAATATTTTGCACGGCCTGCACGGCATGGGCCCCAACCTGGTTTTGATGGATATTCCCCTTGAATCTCCCGAGCTTCACGGCCGCCCGGCCGCCATTGCCCGCTCCCGGCAGCTTGACGCGCTTTGGGAGAACGTTGAGCAGCGAATGGCCCGCTATGTTTCCGGCCTGGAACCGGAGATTGTGGCCCTGCGGCAGCAGCGTCGCGACGCCATCATCGATCGTCTGGGCGGTACCCTGGAAGAGTGGCATGACTGGCGCTGGCACTTGCGGCATATTGTCCGGGACGTTGACCAGCTGGCGGAACTCGTCGACCTCACTGAAGTTGAAAGACGGGCGGTGGCATCCGCCAGGAAACGCAAGGTTCCTTTTGGCGTTACCCCTTATTACCTGTCGTTGATGGACCCGGATCCCACCGGGCGCGATCGTTCGATCCGGGCCCAGGTCCTGCCGCCGCCCGACTACGTGGAAAAACTTTCCCTGGCCCGGACCCGGCATGATGAAAGCCTGGACTTCATGCTGGAAAAAGACACCTCGCCCTGTGACCTGATCACCCGCCGCTACCCGGCCATCTGCATCTTTAAACCATTCAACACCTGTCCGCAGATCTGCGTCTACTGCCAGCGCAACTGGGAGATTGACGATGCCATGGCCCCGGGAGCCCTGGCTTCGGAAGACCAGATAGCGGCGGCGGTTGACTGGATCCGGAGCCGCCCGGCCATCAAGGAAGTGCTGATCACCGGTGGTGATCCCCTGGCCCTGGATGATCAGACCCTGGAAGACATCCTTTCCCGGGTGGCTGGCATTTCCACCGTTGAGCGCCTGCGCATTGGCACCCGGACCTTAGTGACCATGCCGATGAGAATCACCCCGGCCCTGGCTGAGATGATCAGTTCCTTTCGGCAGCCGGGACGCCGGGAAGTGGCCGTGGTTACCCATGTGCAGCATGTGTATGAAGTCACCCCGGACGTGGTGGCGGCGGTTGATAATTTCCACCAGCGGGGAATCCCGGTTTACAACCAGATGGTCTACACCTTTTTTGCCTCGCGGCGCTTTGAGTCGGTGGCTTTGCGCCGCCTGCTGCGCCTGGTCGGCATTGATCCCTACTATACGTTCAATACCAAGGGCAAGGAGGAGACAGACGCCTACCGGGTGCCCATTGCCCGCCTGCTCCAGGAACAGAAAGAAGAAGCCCGGCTGCTGCCGGGCCTGGGGCGCACCGACGAGGCGGTGTTTAATGTCCCCGGCCTGGGAAAGAACTACCTGAGGGCCCAGCAGCAGCGTGATTTGCTGTCCATCCTGCCGGACGGCACCCGGGTGTACGAATTTTATCCCTGGGAACAGAACATTTCCCAGTCCAGCCAGACCTACGTCGGTCGGGATGTGCCGATCCTGCGTTATTTGGAGCGTCTGGAGGAACTGGGAGAGAATGCCGAGGATTACTGGTCGATCTGGAACTATTTTTAAGGGTACCCTTAAGAGCACCTTGGGAAATCACATTTTGTCTCAAATTTTAACGGTCTGCCGGCAGGGTGATGGTAAAGGTGGTGCCGGTGTCGGGATGGCTGTCGACGGAGATGGTGCCCCGGTGCTGTTCAATAATCCGGTGGGTGATCGACAGTCCCAGGCCGGTTCCCTGGCTTTTGGTGGTGAAAAACGGGTTGAAAATGTTGTCAAGGTCTTCTTCACTGATTCCCGGCCCCGTATCGCTGATTTCAATCAAAATCTGATTCTGCCTCGTGGCGCAGTACATGCCGTCCTCGGCCATTGAATCCGGTTCTTCTTCCTGCTGCCACCGAACATTGATTTCCAGCTTCCCGCCTGCGTCCATGGCATCCAGCGCGTTGATAATGATGTTGAGGAAAACCTGCTGCAGCAGGTTTTTGTCTCCCTGGATATCCGGTTGATGGGGTTGGTGCGCAACCTTGAGCTGGATATGTTTTTTGCTGATCTGGTTGGCAACCAGGAACAGGGTGCTGTCGATGACGTCCTCGATGTTCAGCAGTTCAAATTTGGGGGTGCTGGGGCGGGCGAACTGGAGCAGGTTTTTGACAAAGTCGTCCAGTCGGAGCACCTGGTCGAGCACCTCTTTAAAAATCAGGTGGTTGGGATGGTCATGGTTGAACTGCTTGCTGAGAATCTGCAGGGCGCCGCCAATGCCTGCCAGGGGATTGCGGATCTCATGGGCGATTCCCGATGCCAGCTCCCCCAGGGATGCCAGCCGGTCCATCCTGGTCAGGTGTTTTTCCATCTTTTTGCGCTGGGTGATGTCCAGGAAGATGCAGCTCAGCCCGGTTATCCTGCCGTGTTTGTCCAGGATGGTGGAAAAGCATACCTCGGTAGGCAGCGGTCTTTTATCTTTGCGGACCATCTTGAATTCGGAAAGGTAGCCGGTTTTCGGATCGATGCATTTCCCGCCCCCGGCAAAGATTTCCCTGATTTCCTGTTCCTGGGAAGTGAACAGGGAAATCAAGGGGGTGCCGATGATTTCCGCCGGTGAAAATCCCAGCAGGCTGACCGCGGCCTTGTTCAGGTGGGTGATGTTCAGGTCTTTGTCAGCGGTTATCAGGCCGCTGCGCAGGTTCTGAATGATGCTTTCATAGAAGGTTTTAAGTTGTTCGTTTTCCTCCAGGTGCCGGGACAACTCCTCGTTCTGCTTGGCGATCCGCATCATCATTTCCCGGTGCTTCATTGCCCTGCCGATGGCCATCGCCGAGTGGGCAACGATGGATGAAGCGATCCTCGCGTCTTCATAGCTGATGTGTGACGCGTTGGCCGGCTTGTCGGCCAGCACGTAGCCGTAAAAAGTGTTCTCCTCGCAGATGGGGATGATCAGGAATGCCGAGGCATTGCCGATCAGTGACTCAACCGTCTGGTCATGTTTGTAGTAGGTGAGGAGCGAATAATGCTTCAGATAGGGATGGTCAAAACCCTCGATTTTACCGGGATCGTCAATGTCCTTGTAGCAGACGTTGATATGACGCCGGCGGTTTGCCCCCTTCCTTTCGGAATAGTCGTCCTTGAAAATGCCGCACTTGACGGCCTTGTTTTCCTGCCCGGCCGGAGGAGGGCTTGCTTGCAGTACGTTCAGTGGTTCCCGGTCGGCGTAGGCCCGCTTCAGCAGGCCGTTTACCTGGCTGAAGGGCACCTGGATGTCCTGTATTTCCTCGAATCCGTAAAAAACCCGGCTTTCCAGGGTTTTGTCCTGTTGATTGTAGTAGAGCACCACCATCCGCTGCAGACTGGTTGATTCGACAATATCTTCAACAATGTGGTTCAGCAGCGTATCGACGGCGTCGGAACGGATCATCCGGGTGAGGCTGCGGTACAGGTGGCGCAAATCGGAGACCCGCCGTTGTTCATCAGTCTGAAACGGTTCTTTTTCCATAAGCTGTGGCAAACCTCAGTGATGGTGATGCTCTTTTTTCGGGACAGGATTATTTTTTTTCGTCCTGCCACTGGTTCAGGTTGTGCGCCGTGCTGTGACACTGGCCGCATTCGGGGAATTTCCGTAAAATACCGGCTGGATGCGGGGCTCCATGACAGTCCTGGCAGGCCGGTATCATCCCGTGGGTCTGTTTGTGGCACTTGGCACAGGACAGCTCATGGTGCTTGGTGGTGCTGGCGGTCAGTTGTGTATAGGCTTCCTCGTGACAGGCGGCGCAGCTCTTGGACGGCGTCTTCTCAGCATAGGTGATGACCAGGGGTTTGTGGGCCTGGTGACAGAGTTTGCAGTCCGCCTGGACCATGTCGTCGGCGTGCGGTTCATGGCAGCTCAGGCAGTCAGGCACCTTGCCGTGTTCCTGGTGGCAGGCGGTGCAGGCCATGGTTGAGTGAAAGCTTTGGTTTTCCTTCAGCTGCGTTCCTTCCGCCTGGTGACAGGTCAGACAGGGCCCGGTAATGTTCTTGGCCAGCTTCAACACCAGGGGAGCATGAGGATTCGAGTGGCAGTTGAGGCAGTTGTCCAGCTCGAAGTGGGCACTGCCGCTGTGGCATTCGCTGCAGGCGGGAATAATATCCCGGACCGTGGGCGGATGTCCCTGGTGACAGTCCATGCAGCTTATTTCGGTTTTATGGGCGCCGCCCTGGGCGGCGATGTCCCGGGGCGCTTCCTGGTGGCATTTGATGCAGTCAGCGTTGCTCAATTGGTCGCCGGCCTGGGCCATGGCAGCGAAGGTGACGGTGCTGAGGCAGAAGCAGCTGGTGAGGATCAGCAGCCTGACGGCAGCCAAAATTTTTTTCATCATTATCTTCCTCCCTGAAAAATTCACTTTTAATCCTGCATGTCCAGTACATGAGTGCTTTGAACCGTAAATCCATCTCTAGGGAGTAGCAATGATTGTGCCGTGTGCGTGTTGATCAAATCAGTAGTATCATCAAGGGTGAATTTTGTGAAGGTGTTTCATTTGCCCGGTGCGGGTGGGGCATTTGCCCCACTTGCTGAGTTGTATGACCCATTTTTTTCCGGAAAATTTGTTCCGCGATGAAGCCGTTTTTCTTTTTTCGGAAATATTGTGAGGTACAAATCTTTTTAGTTCAAGGGCTGCCTCGGGAATGGTATGGGTATCGGTGGCCGGTATTGTTTGGCTGCCGTGGTGACGCGGTAATGGTCAGAATTATGCTTGGATGGATGCGGTTATTTCGCTTTTGCATGATTTTTGCTTGCCGGGTTGCGGATGGGATTTTCCGGTTGATTTTTCAAGGTATGACCTGTTAATGATGGTGACATACCTGAGTTGTCTTCTAGGATAATCGTAATCGGCCGCCGGATGGCAGCCGGTAGGGTCGGGGAGAGAAGTGAATGGCAACAAAACGAATTCTGGTGGTAGATGACGAACACCTGATTCGCTGGTCTTTAACGCAGATGCTGGTCGATGCCGGCTACCAGGTGGATTCAGCCGGCAGCGGGGCTGAAACCCGGGAAAAATTCAAGGAATTTCACCCCCACATGATATTGCTTGACATCTGTCTTCCCGATGCCAGTGGCATGGACCTGCTGCAGCAGTTCAAAAAGGAAAACCAGGATCTGGCGGTGATCATGATCACTGCCCATTCCCACGCGGATTCAGCCGTACAGGCCTTGAAGCTTGGGGCGGAAGACTACATCGGCAAGCCCTTCAACCTCGAGGATGTGCTTCATTCGGTGCAGCAGGTATTTGAAAAATGCCGGCTGCGGGATGAAAACGCCTACTATCGACGGGTGCTGCAGAAGAAATTTGAAAGTGACAACCTGGTCGGCAACTGCCCGAAAATGATTGAAGTTTTCAAAATGATCAAGGTGGTTGCCGATGCCGATGACAAGACCGTCCTGATTACGGGTGCCAGCGGTACGGGGAAGGAACTGGTTGCCAGGGCGATTCACCTGCACAGCCGCCGCGCCGATGAGCCGTTTATTGAAGTAAACTGTGCCGCCATCCCTGAATCCCTGCTGGAAAATGAGCTTTTCGGCCATGAACGGGGGGCCTATACCGACGCCTCCCAGCGGCAGAAGGGTATTTTTGAGCTGGCCAAGGGGGGGACGGTGTTCCTGGACGAGCTGGGAGACATGCCCCTCGGCATGCAGGCGAAAATCCTCAAAGTCATTGAAAATAAGCGGTACCGGCGCTTGGGCGGCGGCAGTGACGTGGTGACCGATGCCCGCATCATTGCCGCTACCAACCAGAACCTGCCGGAACTGGTGAAGCAGGGGAAGTTCCGGGCCGATCTCTTTTACCGCATCAACGTGATGAATATCGATCTGCCCCGGCTCAGCGAGCGAAAGATGGACATTCCCCACCTGGTCAACTACTTTATCGATCAATTCAACCACGAGTACGGCCGCAATATCGAGGAGGTCGACGCCCGGACCATGTCCTGCCTGATGAAATACGACTGGCCCGGGAATGTCAGGGAGCTGCGCAACACCATAGAGCGGGCGATGATGCTGGAAGAAGGCCGGGTACTGGGTTCCGATCACCTGATCAGGGAGATAACCGACTGTACGGAAGCAGCCGCCGAGGAAAATGTTCTTGGTGATGAAGATGTTGGTGCTAATGACTGCTTTGTCCTGGGAAATTTCAGGCTGCCCAAGGAAGGCATTTCCCTGGAAGAGGTGGAAAAGGAACTGATCAAGATGTCATTGAACCGGTGGGGCGGCAACCAGACCAAGGCGGCTGAGTGCCTGCGGATGAGCCGTGACACCCTTCGCTACCGGATGAAAAAGTATGGATTGACAGGTGCGGGCGATGATGGAAAAGCGTAGATTAATGAACTTTTCCTGCCGTTTTCTGGCTTTTTTCCTGCTTGTGCAGGTGCTGATTTTGGGTCCGGGTGCCGGGACCGTCCTGGCGTCATGCGTGACGGCGGCCTGCCACCAGGATATGGCCCGCATCGCCCGTCCCCATGCGCCGGTGGCTGAAGGCGAGTGCCTGGAATGCCACCGGCGGCAGGCTGCCGATCATCCCCGCAAGGGCGGCGGCAGGAGTTTTGTCCTGGTGGCGACCGGGGCGGCTTTGTGCGCCAATTGCCATGATCTCCTGCCGGCCGGCAAGGTTGTCCATGAACCGGTGGCCGAGGGGGATTGCCTGAGCTGTCATCAGGCTCATGGCGGAACCGGGGAGTTCCTGCTGGCGGTCAAGGATGACCAGGCTTCTCTGTGTTTGGAATGTCACGAAGGCGATGATTTCAGCCGGGAATATGTCCACGGTCCGGTTGGCTCCGGCGCCTGCACCCAGTGCCATGATCCCCATGCCGCCGATCAGCCGGCCCTGCTGCGTCAGCCTTCCCGCCGCTTGTGCCTTTCCTGCCACCAGGAACTGGAACCAGCGCCAGGAGCGGTTCTTCACCAGCCGTTCACGGCCAAAAAATGTACTGCCTGTCATGCCCCCCACAGTGCCGCGCAAAGTCGCCTGCTGCGGGAAGAATATCCTGGTCTCTGCTTCTCCTGCCATCAGCAGGTGGGGCGGGAGTACAAGAAAGCCAAGGAGAAACACCTGGCTCTCTACAAGGATGAACGCTGCGGCAACTGCCATGCCGTCCATTTTTCCCCGCAGCCGGGACTGCTGCTGGAAAAGGAAATGGATCTTTGCCTGGGCTGCCATGGCAAGGATGACACCCGCAAGTCAAAACCGCTGAAAAATATCAAAACCGAGCTGGAGGGCAAGAAGCATCTCCATGGCCCCCTGGCTGAGGGAAGCTGTTCCGCCTGCCACCGGCCCCATGGATCGGACTACTTCCGCCTGCTGAGCGGCAGCTATCCGGCTTCGTTCTACGCTCCCTATCACCAGGGAACCTATGATTTCTGTCTTTCCTGCCATGAGCCGAACCTTTTGCGTTTTCCTGATACCACCATCTATACGGCCTTCCGCAATGGCAAGCAGAATCTCCATTATCTTCATGTGGTCAACCGGCGCAAAGGACGGTCCTGCCGGGCCTGCCATCAGCCCCATGCCGGCAGCGGCGTGAAACTGATAAATGAAGAAGGAGCGCCCTTCGGGGACTGGAAAATCCCCCTGCGCCTGGTTCTTACGCCTACCGGCGGCAGCTGCGCCCCCGGCTGTCACAGCCGCAAGAGTTATGACCGCAAAAATCCCCTTGACTACAACCATGACCGGAAAAAATAGTTTTTTTTGATCCAGTACTGTCCGGTTGGGTTCCTGCATACTGTCAACCGGTG
>JAOZRP010000275.1 GCA_029940125.1 bacterium | reverse complement strand
GAGCGAGAGCCATGCCGGAACATCCTGATACCCTGATTTGGGTTGCGGGCCTTAAACCCGCCTTGGCTTTTAACCGTTGACGGCCAGGACAATGACTGCCGCATCTTTTCTATTGCAAACCACCGTCGTTCAGGTTTTATTTATTATTCTCGTCCTGCACAACCCATCCGTAAGCATCAGCTCCTGGAGCGAAACCGGGAAAATATTTCCCCATAAACCCAGACTAGTAAACCACCCGAACCTGACCGGCATCGACAACTTGGGCTTGATAGAGACGCCGGGAAACGGGATTTTTAACCATAATCACCTCATTCAGGCTGCCGTTGGCCATGGCGGTGCCCTTGGTAACAATGCGAATACCTCGACGCTGCAGGACCACGGTTACCATTTCGCCCCGCTTGACCAGGCGATAGGGACGAATACTGGCAACCGTAAGGGGCTGGCCGGCGTCAATCTTCCTGACTGCCTCAAAAACAGCGGTTCGGGGAAAATCCACCAGGCAGTTTTCATCAACCTTCCCGGCATCAAGAAGGCAAACGGCAACATCCTGCCAGCGAACCGGGCTGCCCCGCTCCAATGCCCGTTTGGCCACCACCGCTTCACACTTCCCCGAAATAAAGACATTCAGCCAGCAGCGGCTGGTTTTCCCGCCGGGCAGAGAGACCATGAGCCGAATCATAACCTTGCCCTGCTTACGATTCCAGTTGCCCAGCGACTGAACGGCAAAAGACGGATTACGCACATCAGCAGGAATTCGGGCGGCAACGGTCGACAGGCTGCGCACTTCATTTATTTTTAAGTCATGGACCTCCGGCAGCCCCTTCCGGACCGCCCGTTCAATCAGCGACATCAAGTGACTTTCCCAACGGTAGTGAGCGGGAGCATGAACGGCCATGCCCACGCCTGACAGAGAAAAAAATAAAAGCAGTGCCGCAGCAGCAACCATTTGCCATTTTTTGGCATGCATGAAAAAGCACCTCATTTTGCCCAGTCGCTCAACCGGGTTGAAAAAGGACAACCCCTACCCGGTCAAGGAACTATCGCTTGAGATTATTCGCCGTCTGGAGCATTTCATCGGCGGTCTGGATGGCCTTGGAGTTGATTTCATAAGCCCGCTGGCCAACGATCATGTTCACCATCTCTTCAACCACGCTGACATTGGACATCTCCAGAAAACCCTGGGAAATGGTTCCCAAACCATCAGAACCCGCCGTACCTAAAACCACGGCTCCCGAAGCATCCGTTTCCAGGAAAAGATTTTTCCCGATCGCTTTAAGCCCCGCCGGATTGGAAAAATTGGCCAGTTCAATGGTACCCACCTGGACTGAATCCGTCTGTCCCGCCTGCAGCACCGAAACCACGCCGTCATCGGTAATCGTGATGGAGGTGGTATCGGTGGGAATCGTAATCGCCGGCTGCAAAGGGTAGCCCTCGGAGGTAACTATGGCACCGGTGCTGTCCAGCTTAAAAGCCCCATCCCTGGTGTAAGCGGTGGTTCCATCCGGCTGGAGCACCTGGAAAAAACCTTCTCCTTCAATGGCAATGTCCAGCTCGTTGCCGGTTTCCTGATAATTTCCCTGGGTAAAAATCTTTTGCACCGCCACCGGCCGGGTACCAAGACCGACCTGGATCCCGGTGGGAATTTCATTGCCTACCCCGGAAGTAGTACCAGCTTCAATGATTGTCTGGTACATGAGGTCCTCGAAATCGGCTCGACTTTTTTTGAAACCACTGGTATTCACGTTGGCAAGGTTATTAGCGATCACGTCAATATTCAACTGCTGAGCCTGCATGCCGGTGGAAGCGGTAAACAAACCTCTGATCATTATTCAGCCTTTCTGTTAAAATTTGTCTTTCGGTTCAGCAAAAAACACCCTTTCATCAAACCTAAATTTAGCTGTTAGCTGTTAGCCGTTAGCTGTCAGCTTAATGATTACAGGATTTTTACCATTATCAATTATAACCCGTCAGTTCTTGCTGCCCATAGAGGTAATGTATTGATTTTTTAAAGCTAAACGCTAATCGCTAACTGCTAATTGCCAACTTAAATCAAAGCTAAACGGCGGCTATCTCGGTTGCCGCCAGACGATTCACGTCTCCCAGACTGGTCATGATTTTCTGCTGCAGTTCATACTGCCGGGAAATCTCGATCAAGCCCACCATTGAAGCCAAGGGATCAACATTGGAAAGCTCTTTCAACTCCTGATGCAAAGTCACATCATCAACCTTCTGCGGCGTTCCCGAAGCTTTGGTAGCCTGGAAGCTGCAGACGCCAACCTTGCGCAGCGCCTGCCGATCGGCAAACCGCACCAAGCGGATCTGCCCGGCCACTACGCCGTCAACAACCACGACCCCCCGCTCGTTGATTTTTATCTCGGAGCCGTTAATCACCAAGGGCCGGGGAGGTTCGCCGATATCAAGCAGAATGCTGCCATCAGCAGAAACCATCTCCTGGCGGTTATTCAAACTGAAACCGCCGTCCCGGGTATAATATTCATTGCCGTCCCGGGGATTGCGTACGGCAAAAAAAGCATCCCCTTCGATCGCCAGGTCAAGCTTATTGCCGGTAGGCTGCAAGGCGCCGGCCTTGAAATTCACCTGATTAGCCTGGATAACCGCCGCATTTACATATTCCTTCTGGCTGGAGGTTAAAGCCGGTCCCTGAAAACCGGCTTCCTGCCGGGCCATCACGGAGCTGAAAACCGGCATTTCCCGCTTGAATCCGGAGGTGTTGAGATTAGCCAGGTTGTTGGTCAGGATTTCCAGGCGGCGCTCATTAGCCAGCGAGCCGGTCAAAGCCGTATAGATTCCATGATTCATGATCGTGTCCCTTATCCACCCACGCGGCCATTCATACCTAACGACACAAGCTTCATTTTTGGAAGCACCCTTAATACGTTGACAGAAGCCTGCCGGAATAAAAAATCATCAAGAGAATGCCTAGCAACTTGCGTACCAACTTCACAACACGGCCTTGTGATTACAACTGCTTAATATTACTAGTTTTTAATAAGGAAGGAGGGATTGAAAAAGAAAGAGACGGGCTTATTTTTCCGCTGTGCCGCCATCAGACGGCAATAAATGCCTAGCCACGGACCGGCAGCAGATCCATCCGGGAATCGAAGGCAGGGCATTGATTCCCGGTGGAAAAAGATTGACAAACTCCCGGAGATTGACTAGAAAATCCATTAACAATGTTAGAATCGAATAACATTGGCAACCGTAGGAGCATTGGGGGAGCTGGATGACCACTTACAAGTTAACGTCAAATATGGAGGATTACCTGGAAGCAATCATGACTTTGCAGGAAGAACGGAAAGTGGCCAGAGTGCGCGACATCGCCCGGCAGCTGAACGTCAAGATGCCCAGCGTAACCGGAGCGGTAAGGAACCTGGCAGAAAAGGGACTGGTCCATTATGAACGATACAGCTTTGTGACGCTAACGGAAAAAGGCCGGAAAATAGCCGAAGAGATCATTAATCGACATCAAATAATCTACGATTTTCTCACTCGCATCCTGTCAGTGGACAGAGACATCGCGGAACTGGACGCCTGTCGCATCGAGCATGCGGTCAGTCCGCAGACTATGACCAAGTTGAAAAGTTTTCTTGCCGAATACACGCCTGCCAAGACAAATTCGCCATAAAGATGTGGTGATTTTTTAACCGGAAGGCTGGCAAAGAAGAGTCTGGTGGAGGCAACAAAAGAGTAAG
>JAOZRP010000274.1 GCA_029940125.1 bacterium | reverse complement strand
AAATTGTTTTCATCGTGATTTTTTCCTTTACCTCCTTTTTACCAATTATACCACTAGGACATCTTTTTCCAGATTGGGGGTTTTTTTGGCGCCAAAATGTTCAACTCTACGCTGCCAGTTTTTACCTAAAAAATAAAAACGTAAGCTGTCTTCCTCTTTGTTGTATATTTTCAGTAGATCGTTTTTGAGTACCGTCCAGCGGGCGGGATCGACCAAGCATTCGAAAACAGAGTTTTGTACCCGAATTCCATAATCTTGACATTTTTTGGCAACTCGGCGCAGCCGTTTTCGTCCGGCTCCATCGATTGTTGAGACATCGTAACTTATCAATACCATCATAGCTCTATTTCCATAAAAAGGGTGGATAGCCGTCGAGCTCGCTTCTCAAACAACGGGCCAGAAGTCGAGCTTGAAGATGGAAAAGCAGACCTATGGCCACCCGCTCTCCGGTAAAAGGATGAGTAATTTCATCTTGTTTGCGTTTCTGCCAAGCGGTCAGTAGATCCTTACGTCCTGCCTCGTTTAAAAGGACAGCACCAGATTCCGAGCGCCGGAATTGTTTCGCACGGATTTGTTGGCGATTGATTAATGAAAGCACCAATCGGTCGGCGAGCCATGAGCGAAATTCCTCCATTAAATCAAGTGCCAGGCCCGGTCGGCCGGGACGATCAACATGTAGATAACCGACATAGGGGTCGAGCCCCACTCCTTCGAGCGCGGAACGACAGTCATGCACAAGAAGGGTGTAAACAAATGAAAGCAGAGCGTTTACCGGGTCCCTCGGCGGCCGACGGCTGCGATCATAAAAAGTGAATTCATCGTTGCCAAGAGTAATCAGTCTTCCGAAGAGACTGAAATAAGTGGCCGCGGCTTCTCCTTCTAATCCGCGCAGGGTCTCAAGAGTAGGTTGCGAATCAAGACGTTGAAGTTGGTTAGTCAGTCGTAGTTGTCCTTTTGCCACCTCGTTTCTACTGGCCGCCTCAGGGTAGTCACGCAAAAAGCGACGCAATACCGCCCGGCTGTTGTGCAATTTCCCTTTCAGCATATAGAGAGCCATCTCCCGTGCTTTTTCCGGGGATTCCGCCCGCCGGTATTGTTCCCGTCGTAGCTTGACATTGCCGGTTACCGGACCGAGAACTCGAGCCAAAAAACGGCCGTACTGTGACATGAAAGAGATGGTAACGCCAACCTCAGCACAGGCTGCCATTAGGAACGGGCTCATGCTGATGGCGCCAAAGGTGACGATGCCATCCAAGGTATGCAACGGTAACCGCAGGCGGTTTTTCCCTTCTATCTTGACAACTACGCTTGCCCCTTCTTTGAAAAGATAGGCATTTTGGGTGGTTACATAAAGCGTGTTCAGCAACTTTTTCAAAGATTAAACTCCTGTAGGTAGGCGGTCACAGAGCACCGTTTTTTCGGCATACAGATTTCCAGCATTGAACAGTGGCGACACTTTTTGGCGTCGTACTCAGCCGGTGGAACCGTACCATTATCAATCCGGTTATGCGCTGCCGTTGCTGCAGCTACTGTTTTTTCCCGCAATGGCGGATCAAAATTGACCTGGAGCCGACGACGTGGCTGGCCGTAGAAAATTGCTCCAGCCGGCACTTCAACTTTCATCATTTCCTCCAGACAAAGCGCCTGAGCACAAAGCTGTACCAGGTCACAATCGTCGGGTTTGGGCCGGCCGCGCTTGTGTTCGACCGGGAAAGGTCGGCTTCCGTGAAACTCGACAACATCGGCCTTGCCGGCCAAACCCAGCCGGTAAGATGAAACTGGCACCGCGTATTCAATTCGCACGCCGTCGCGGATTTCGTACTCCTCACGGTCGACCCGATCATGTAGCAGGCGACCTTCGGCCGTAAATCGGTTTTCGGCCCATAGCAGCTCGACATGTATCAAAGCGCACTGCCGGGGACAGAAAACGTAATGCTGTAGCGCCGAAAGCGGTAAAAAGTCAGCTTCGGAATGCATAGAGTATTAATCCGTCAGTTGGAAATTAAATCATCTCAATGATTTCCACCCCATTGGGGCAACTATCTCTATCAATGGTCACTTCGTAATCCGCAAAAGAACGGGGCGGTGTTTCGCCGCAGTTTTTTTCCACTTTGACCAGGTGAAAGAGTTTCTGGGCTGGGGCATTGCCGAGTTCACTTTCATGTTTGAAAACGATTAACTTTTGTGCTGCCATCTCGCCCCGGGCGGCTGAACGGTCGTGATCGAACATGTTGAGCAGGGCGTCCCAGAAAAGTTTGAGGTCATCTTCCGTGAAACCGGTTTGCCGGGCCAGAGGTGCGGAGATATAACCGTGAACTTCGTAAAGGCCGTAAGGAACGGTAAATTTTCGCCCCATAGTGCGGTTGTCTCCCTTCTGTTTCTCAGCCTCAGCCTCGGTGGCCACTGCCATCCGGGTGATTGTATGCTCGCCGGTGAAGATGCGGTCCTTGCTGCGGGCAAAACTGAACTGAACCGGACCGCGTACTTGGCCGGCGTTCTTGCCAGTGCTCATGACGGCACCGAAGGTACGGATGTCATAGTAGTTTTGACACATCCACTGTCGTGCCGCTTCGGTCTTGTCGCCCGCTTTCTCCTGTGCTTTAACAAACTCTTGTTCGTGGGCTTCGTCGATCAGGGTATTGAGAATCGCTTTTTCTTTAATGAAGATTTTCATGTTCGGTTCATCGTTTTTGACAAGTTGAACATAGTTGCGTACTTTGCGTTTCAAACAAACATCGGTAACCAGGCCGTTGCCGGTTTCCGGATCGATCCGGGGCAGGTTGCCGGCATCGGGGTCGCCATTGGGGTTACCGTCTTTGACATCAAAAAGCAGAATGAATTCGTAGCGGTTGCTGATCGGGGTATTCATTATTCGTCTCCTTTCCCATTCCTGTTGTCGTTAGTTTTAAAAAAATCCTGGCGCTGATGGTAGTAGCCCACCGCAAAACGCCCTTGATCTTCAAGAGTTAGAATCGCCGGAATTCCCTGGGGAGGCAGCAAATCTTCAACTTCTCCTAAAAGTTTTTCAAGCCAGATCGTTGATTTGCCGCTGTTGCGGATCTTGGCCAGGTGATGGATAGACAGGTCCTGCAGGCGGCGGAAAGTCACCAGCGGCGAACTCGAGGCGGCACCAAAATAGGTGTCGCGGATGGTTTTATTCAAACCTGCTCCTTGAGCCTGTTCCTGGATGCGCTCAAGGACCGCAAAAAGACGCCCCAGTACATAGCCAATATTGTTGTATGTTTTGTCTAAAGCCATACCAACCTCCTTGTTCTTGTTTTCAGAAAGCCTGGCGTCGCGGGCCAGGAAACCCTTAATAAGTGATGCTTGAGCAAAGTTTATCTGTTGTTCCGCCTTACATCGCTGAACTGTAGCGGCCAGCACCGACCGGGGATAGTTAGTACCGTACAGCACGGCTCGGGCCAGTTCACCGGCTAGATTAGGTGGGATATTGTCAGCTTTGTGCTCTGTTGCCAAGGATAACAATAGTTGGAAGAGAGAAAGATACTCGGGATCGTAGGATGCCCTGATTATAGATATGTCTTCGAAATGACGGGCAATCCGCTCCTTGATTTCCTTGACATTACCTTCGTACCAAAAACGAACAGCGATTCGTGATGCATTTGGTGCCAAGCCGAGGACATAGAAAGCAATTTTTTCTTCGGTCGGAGGAATTCCGGTTTTGACGGCCGTTAGCAGTCCCCGGATTTTGTCATAATTGACCGCTTGTTCGCT